>JAKSAU010000723.1 GCA_022361535.1 Desulfobacterales bacterium | reverse complement strand
CCAGATTGGTGCTGCAGTGAGAAGCATTCAAGAAGACTGTAAAAAAGCTATCAAAAAATATATTGATCCCAAACCGGTTGTTAAAGGTGATGAAGGAGATGAAATTACTATTGAAGAGGGCTTTGACATTGATGCGATAAACTTGGTTGGTAATGTATCCGGTCACCCTCCTTTTAATGGGAGAATCAAGCATCCAGGTTGGCGGGCCGGAAAAAAAGATGTCCCCAAATTATCAGATATTCAAGATCCCGGGGTTATGACGCCGGCGGAAATAGAAGTACAATAGTTTGAAACAAGATATAAAACATAGGAGTTCTTTTGGATTTTCAGGATAGGCAATATGTAATCGGAATTGATTTAGGGACCACCAATTCTGCTGTGTCCTATGTGGATGTGGTTTCATTGAAAAAGACTCTTGAGGAAACAAGTGAGACTCCTGATAAAAATAAAATCATCAAGGTATTTAACATTCCGCAGTTGACCGGGCATGGAGAGTTTACAAAGAACCCTGTATTGCCGTCCTTTCTGTATATCCCGGGGGACTATGATATATCCAAGGAAGTTTTAAAGCATCCTTGGAAAAAAAGAGAAGACCTTTTTGCAGGAACCTTTGCCAGGGATCATGGGGCAAAGGTTCCGTCCCGGCTTGTTTCCTCAGCAAAAAGCTGGCTATGTAATCCACAGGCTGATCGAAAAGCGAAAATACTGCCTTGGGGATCAGAAGGTGTTGAAAAAGTTTCTCCTGTAACTGCTACTGCTGAGTATCTTGGGCATATCAGAAGCGCATGGAACCATTTTGTAAAAGATGAAGATAAGTTTCTGGAAAATCAGTTTGTTGTAATCACAGTTCCGGCATCATTTAATGAAGAGGCCAGGGATTTGACCATGGAAGCCGTAAGGCTTGCCGGTTTAGGAGAATCTGTCACTTTGCTTGAAGAACCCTTGGCGGCTTTTTATAGTTGGTTGATACTCCATGAATCGGACTGGCAAGACCAAGTTGGAGAAAATGATCTGATTCTTGTTTGTGATGTAGGCGGCGGTACAACAGATTTTAGTTTGATCACATTAAAAGAGACTGATGGCTCCCCCAGATTTGAACGTGTTGCTGTAGGAGATCACCTGATACTGGGAGGTGATAATATCGATATGGAGCTCTCCAGAATTGTGGAAAGAAAATTCCAATCCAAGTCCCCTTTGAATGCTGATAAATGGAAAACCCTTTGTCATAGATGCCGAGAAGCCAAAGAAAAAATTTTGGATAAGGGCGAGCGGTCAGTACGAATCACATTAAAGGGAGAAGGTAGAGCCTTAATCGCAGGCACTCTGTCCGCAGAATTGACCCGTGGCGATGTGGAAACGGTATTACGCGGTAAGTTCTTTGCTGATGTGGCAACCGCTGAGTTTGTAGAAGAAGATGCAGGAAAAGAAATTGCCGATTTTGGTCTACCTTTTGAAAAAGAAGCCTCAGTCACTAAACATATTATCGCTTTTCTTGAAAAACATAAAGAGACAATAAAAAATGTGTTGGCTAAAGACGTACCTATGCCTGATTTTATCCTTTTTAATGGAGGAACACTAAAACCCTCACTTGTTCAGTCGAGAATAAAAGAATCTGTGAGAAGATGGTTCAAAACGCCAGAGCCAAACAAACCCATGATTCTTGAAAACGATAGACCCGAATTAGCTGTTGGTGTAGGCGCTTCCTATTATGGTTTGGTAAAGCAGGGGATCGGGGT
>JAKSAU010000174.1 GCA_022361535.1 Desulfobacterales bacterium | reverse complement strand
TGAAGAAGTGACTAAATATAATGTAATGTTATAGGTGCTAAATAGAGATGATTGAAGTACAAAGCCAACCGGATGCGAATGCCTTGGCATTGTCCCCCCATGGGGCACACATACGTCGTCTCATTTTAGAACGCTGCGGTCTGTATTTCCGCGATCATGAGCGAAAAGGGTTAGATAAGGCTGTATGTTCGCGCATGGAATCGGTTGGGGTCTTTGAATTTTCTGACTATCTCAAGCTCTTAAAGAACTCGCAGGAAGAGTTTTGCGAATTACTGAATCTTCTCACCGTTCGGCATACCTACTTTTTCCGTAATGAACCGCAATTCAATGCTTTAGAGCAAACGATTCTACCTACCTTGATTAAGGAGAAGCGTCAACAAAATCCTCCAGGTGGACCGACCTTAAATATCTGGAGTGCGGGCTGCTCCACGGGCGAGGAACCCTACTCTTTAGCTATGGCAGTGACGAGAGCGATCCCGGATATCGATAAATGGCATATCAATATTCATGCAACGGACGTGTCGACCCAAGCCTTAGCCTCGGCACAAACGGGATGTTTTCAGACGGGTTCGATGCAACTCGTCAGTGATGCTGATCGTGTTGCTTATTTTGAAGAAACGATATCTGCAGATGGACAACACCGTTTTCAAGTACGTGAGAAGATTCGCAAGTTAGTCCAGTTTCGTTATCTCAATCTGCAAGAAGACGATTATCCCGAGAATATGGATTTGATCTTCTGTCGCAATGTCATGATTTATTTCGATCGTGATACGGTATGTGACATGGTACGTCGTTTCTATCGCAGTCTACGGATCCCCGGTTATTTCTTTATCGGCTATGCGGAAACGCTTCAAGGGGTATCCAGTGAATTTAAGTTGACGCTGGACCATGAAGGTGTGTTCTACTGCAAAATGGATCCTGCGCAGGCAGCGGTCAAGAAGGAGTCTGCTTCTGCAACAAAAACGTCCCCAATGGCCTCCTCGAAAACAGTTCCAGCATCGGTGAAGACAACACCGGTATCTCCCCTGGTGGCGATTGAAG
>JAKSAU010001245.1 GCA_022361535.1 Desulfobacterales bacterium | reverse complement strand
GAATGACGAAATCAGGTGGTTGTGGGGTGTAAAGTGCATGGATTTATTACTGGAACAATTTGGCTTATCATTATCAGGCAAAGTGGATTTCTTTAAAATGCTCAATGATGGATATTCCCGGGAATTTCACATGAACAAACCCATGAGGGTCCAATTGGATAAAAAGTACAGAAGCGAGGCAAAGAAGATAACCAATATTGTTGATTTAGAGAATGATAAAAACTTTCCTGGATTAGGCCATATTTCGGAATGTATGAAAAGTGCCCGGCCAATAATCCATAATATTTTAGAGTTATCAAAGCAAGATAAACAAGAAATCCCCCTGAATAACCTACTAGGCAGTTTGGTACATATGCATTTTAATCGTTTGTTCCGAACAAAACAACGCATGCACGAACTGGTCATTTATTATTTCATGCATAAGTTCTACAAATCACAGGTAGCAAGGTTAAAATATAGTCCAAAAAGTGAAGCTGCCACATGAAAAAATTCCCCCACTATAAGCAACCAGATGTAATGGACTGCGGTCCCACAGCTTTGCGGATTGTAGCCAAATACTACGGTAAGCATTATAATCTCCATGTATTAAGGGAGCTGGCCTTTAAGTCAAGGGAAGGTGTATCTTTACTTTCTTTAAGTGACGCTGCCGAGCAGATAGGTTTTAGGACACAAGGTGTAAGGCTTGGTTTTGATCAGTTGGAAGAAGCTGCCTTCCCTTATATCCTTCACTGGAACCAGAACCACTTTGTGGTTATCTACAAGATCAAAAGGACAAAAAAGGGGACACAAATTTTTATATCAGACCCTGCGGTTGGTTTGCTTAAATATAACAACGAGGAGTTCTTAAAATACTGGGCAACAACTAAAGAAGATGGAGAAGATAAGGGGATCGCACTTTTTTTGGATCCTACACCTGACTTTTACATTGAAAAGGGGGAAAAAGCAAATAAAGCCGGGTTCAACTATTTGCTTAAATATATTAAGCCTTACCGGAAGCTGATATTGCAATTGATTTTAGGCTTTCTGACTGGAAGTTTACTGAGCCTGATCTTACCATTCCTAACGCAGGCTATTGTTGATGTTGGGATTACAACCAATAACCTGGATTTTATTGTCTTG
>JAKSAU010000934.1 GCA_022361535.1 Desulfobacterales bacterium | reverse complement strand
TTAAGCGGGCGCAATTTTACTAAATTTGAAACGTGAATAAATTAATGAATAAACAAAACGGTTTTTGGAAGGTCGGCGCACTGAAATGCCCGCCTAACCACATCCCCGTCCGTTGTGGCGCATGGCAACAAACGACCTGCAAACATGAAAACTAAATCTTAATGAAAACGATTGAAGACATACTAAACGGATTTGATGATTATGAGATTGCTGTATTCTATAAACATAAATTAGCAGAATACATGACTGGAACTCAAAATAAGGTCAAGGATTATGTAAAAAATAGCCGTGGATTAGATGAATACCAGATAGAAAAATTGGTTAATGAAAAGCCAGAAATTAAAAAAACAGATAAATCTATTCACTGCCCCAATTGTAAATCAAAGAAACTCATTAAGACAAGAGTAAAGTGGGCAATTCCTGCATTCAGGGTTGGATATGAGGATGAAATGGCAAGTTGGAAAGAAATAACAACAGGACAAGCAACCTACAAAGATAAAATCGAATGTTTTGTTTGTGGTCACATTTTATTTGACCCTAATAACGAGAAAAGACCATTTTACAAAAAACTTCTCGATATATTTTTCGACCAACCTCTTCCAATTTAATTTGAAAATTGTTAACAAACTTGTTAACTTTGTCGTATGACTAGAGAGATTAGATTTTATGAGAAATATTTCATTGATTTCTATTTGTCATTGGATTCAAATGTTCAAGAAAAGATTGAATATGTTTTTAAGGTGATTAGGACAGTTGATAGGATTCCTAAGAAATTTCTGAAACATATTGAGAGTACAGATGGATTATATGAGATAAGAGTTAAAGTCAGAAGTGATATTTATAGAGTGTTTTGCTGTTTTGACAAAGGAAGGATTGTGATATTATTTAATGGATTACAAAAAAAGATATCTTGCCGGGGATAGGCGGGGACGATATCGGCTTTCTTTAGATGTTCAAGAATACTCGCTGTGACAAAATCTTTTGCCATACCCGGGGCCATATCTGTCCAGGGCGTGAACCAGTAACGGACCTTATATTCAACATCATGATTGACAATATCAGCGACGATTACACTCGGCTCTGGCGTTTCTAGTAAGCCCATTTGCCCCATCGCTGCTTTTGCACCCGCTAACAAGATCCGTTTCGCCCGT
>JAKSAU010001026.1 GCA_022361535.1 Desulfobacterales bacterium | reverse complement strand
TCGTTGAGCGCTTTCATGGCTTGGTAGTTGAAGGTATAGCGCTTCTGGTCGCGGCTCTTGGCGCACCACAGCAGCGTTTCATGCGCATTGGTAAAGCGGGTGCCGCGAAAGTTCGGCATCGGGTTGGTCTTGCGCCAGACGATGTCGTTCAGGAACCAGTAGCCCAGATCCTGCATCGTCGCCCCAAGGCGATAGATGTTGTGATAGCTGCCGATCACCCAGATGGTGCCGTCATCCTTGAGAAGACGGCGCGCCGCCGCGAGCCACTTGCGGGAGAAGTCGTCATAGGCGCCGAAGCTCGCGAACTTGTCCCAGCTTTCCTCGACGCCGTCGACCCGCGAATTGTTCGGTCGATGTAATTCGCCTTCAAGCTGCAGGTTATAGGGAGGATCTGCAAAGACCATGTCGACCGATTTGGCCGGCAGTGCCTCCATTTCGGCAATACAGTCCCCAATGATGATCTTGTTATTCGGCAATTTATTCATGGTCCCACCCATCGATTTGAGACCGGAAGAATGTTTCACTTGACTCGCGGCGTCAAATGTTTCCGTTGCCTAACTATATGTTGAGTATTGTTAATAATTTACTTGCAATATATAGCGATGGGCGCGAAGGAACGCCGGTGATGCGGCGTGATGCCGAGGCGTTCGAGCGCGGCGCGGTGTTCCTTCGTGCCGTAGCCCGCGTTGCGCTCCCAGCCATAGCCCGGATGCTCTGCGGCGAGGTCGGTCATGATGCGGTCGCGCGTCACCTTGGCGGCGATGGACGCCGCCGCGATGGAGAGGCATTGGCTGTCGCCCTTGATGACGGTGCGCGTCGGCATGGCGAGGGTCGGCGCCACGGTGCCGTCGATCAGCGCCATGTCCGGCGCCTGCTGCAAGGCGGCGACCGCACGCTGCATCGCAAGGAGGGTGGCCTGCAGAATATTGAGGCGGTCGATCTCCGCCGTTTCCGCGAGGCCCACACCGACATCGGCGGATACGATCAGTTCTTCGTAGAGTTCCTCGCGCACGGCGCGTTTCAGCTTCTTGGAATCGTCGAGTCGGCTCGCGAGCGTTTCCGGGAGTGTGTCCGGCTCAAGTATCGCCGCTGCTGCGACGACCGGTCCGGCCCACGGCCCGCGGCCGGCCTCGTCTATGCCGGCGACGCGGCGTCCCAGCGTGCGTTCCAGTTCCAGCGTCGGCATGCGTCTCCTGCCCGTCGGGTCGTTCGGTGGTTTCGTCCGTAGTTTCTTCCGTGGCCCCATGCGCGTTTGCGTCTGCGATCGCCGTCGCGGCCTCTTCCGTGGCGGAAGGTGCCGCCATTGCGTTCTCTTCGTCCGGACCGTCCGTCGCCGCGCCGGAAGCGGACTCCTCCGCAGCGGACGAGCCGCCCGCCCGC
>JAKSAU010001164.1 GCA_022361535.1 Desulfobacterales bacterium | reverse complement strand
CTTTTTCCATCACATGTTTACCCACACCCTGGCTGCCGATCAGAAATATTTTATCTGGTTTGCCATCAACCAAAGCATCGCCCACTTTTCCGCCGCTGCCGTAAACCACCTGGACCCATCCTGCCTTGAACCCGGCCTTGGCAAGCAGTTCTTCCACCAGGCCTTTGAGCGGAGTAGCCGAGGATGGTTTAAAAACCACGGCATTACCAGCGATAAAAGCCTGGGTAATTGGAACGATGGCCTGGTAAAACGGATAATTCCAAGGGGAGATGAGAAGTGCTGTCCCCAGCGGTTCAAAATAAACCTTGGAAGTTTTCCCCATCAGGGCAAAAGGGGTGGGGACCTTGCGGTCTCCAAGGAATTTTACGGCATTTTTTTCAAGGTAATCCAGAAAATCCAATACACCGAAAATCTCTGCGGTAATGGCGTCAAACCGGGATTTACCCGTATCCGCCTGGACCCGGTCAAGAATATATTCCTGGTGTTCAAGAATCACCTGCTTTAGTGCACAAATAAATTCAACACGCTTTTTCACACCCCAATCCCGGATATCGTCCTGGGCTTGCCGTGCACGGGTATAAACAGCATCAATATCTTCAGGCGACGGGTCATCCAGGTTTACACTCATGGATTTTTCTGGCAGCTCGTCTTCTCTTAGTACGAGCTTTGGATGCCAGTCAATGGCATCGTGGACCTTTTTCCCCGTATATCCGGGTGCAGTCAGGTTGGCAAAATAGGGGGAAAAGACAGCCCCCTTAACCCCGATTTCCAGCATGCGGAAAATGGCACCCAAGGGTCCGGGGAATTTATCACTTGCATTGCACAGTTTAAAAATCATGCGGATCTTCCATTTTGGCATATACCTGAACACTGAAAGCAAAATCCGCAGACCGCTTAAATCATCCTCGGACAAAAATGCTGCCATTTTATCCATATGGGCGATACATCCGGTCTGTGAAAAAGAAGGAGAGGTAGGCGTTCCCGGAAGCAGAATGTCTCCTGCCTTGGTCAAACCCTTAAGCTGTGTTTGGGAAAAGTATTTAGAAACAATCATGTTCAATTTCCTTATATTCCGTTTTTAAGAATGGTATAAGCCGCCCGTTTGGACAGGGCCATGATGGTCAAAGAAGGGTTGATGCCCGGTGCATTTGGAAAGACGGACGAATCTGCTGCGAAAATTCTTGGATGGCCATGGATGCTGAACTCCGGGCTGACAACCGAAGTTTTCGAGTCTGTACCCATGGCGCAGCACCCCATGAGATGTAGGCCAATCCCGAATCTTCCGTGAATGATCTGTTTTGCACCGGTAGATCTAAAGATTTTGTCAATAACTGCAACGCCTTTTTTATACCGGTTTTTGTCCTCTTCATTCTGAACTTTTTTGATCAGGGCTTTTCCCTTACGATTGACTTTTATTGTCCCGGGATTGGTATCCCGGGTGCAGACTTCAATACAGGCAAAATGGGATAATTTTTCCATGGCTTCCTGGTGAGGCCTTCCAAATCCTGGTACCAAAAGGGAAATACCTTCAGGGCCTGCATAAACATTCTCCAGCTTAAATCCTTCTTTTCTGAACCCCTGGTCATCAGACTTAAACGCCTGGAATGCCCCCATATGGGAATTAATCTTTTCCTCGTACACCCCAAAGCTCATAAATTGAGGGTGGCAAAAGAAACCCTTGCCCACATGTGGCAACTCTTTTCCGAACCCTGAGTTGAGAAGCAGTTTGGCATTACCGATGGCTCCGCCAGCAAGCACCAGGTTACGCCCCTTGTAAACAGATTGACCGCCTTTAGGTTCCAATCCATATACATGAATATCACCTTTGGTATCATCCACTTTGACAACTTCGGTTTCGGAAACCAGGACCATACCGTTTTCAAGGGCGGTTTTCATAACGGTTTCAGGAGTGCTCTGTTTTGAACCCAAGCGGCACCCGTTAAGGCACTCTATACAACAATTGCCTTCTTCCAGCCGGCAATTGCTCTGGGCGCGATGTAATGGGGCATTTTTATAATTAAGGTTTTTAAATCCCTGGTCAAAAATCTCGGCATTTTTATTCCTGAATTTGGCCGGGATTTCCTGGATTTCGATTGAATCCTCTGCGCTGTCATACCAGGGGGCCATCCCCTCCATACTGAAAAAATCCACCCCTGAACAGGATCGCCAGGAAGTCCAGGCATCTTCGTCAAACCGGTCCACCAGGGCCTGGTTGACGATTGAGCCGCCGCCCACCACTTTGGGCCTTAAAAATGCGATCTTGCAGTCATGGCCAAGCTCCAGGCCGCCGGACCAATAAAGTTGGGAATTGCCGTCCAGGCCGTTGGTCGGATAGGTTTTCCGGGTATAGTGCCGGCCGGCTTCGATAAGCAGACAGGTTGCACCTGCCCGGCACAATTCATCAGCGATAAACGGACCTGAAATACCAGCCCCCACAATGATAAAGTCAAACCTTTGGAACGGTTCCACATCTCCTCCTTTGATGAAGCAGAAGCAACTCGGCAGTTAAATCCGCAAGAGCAGCAGCAAGAGAAGCCCAGCCTCCATATTAAGGTTAATTGACATCTATAAGAATGCATTTCCCTGTCCCCTGTAAGTGGGAACGGTACCAATACATGTATTATCCGTTACAAGGTGCAGTTCATTGAACCGCTCACACAATTCTCCGGCCTTGGCATGCTGAAAAAAGACAGGATCTCCCGGGACCAGGGCGGGGCAGTCTTTGGGAAGTACCAGGGGAGTCTGAACTTCTCCTGCTCCTTCCATGGGCAGATAGGAGAGCCCTTGCGGCATGACCGGCCATGGCAGGCGGTTAGCATTGACTTCTCCGGAACCCACATATCCGCCGCCCTGACAGGTCACCATCCCTTTTTTGGGGATACGGGCCACCTGGAGAGCAAAAAATGCAGACGGCTCAAAATGGACATCATGGAAATAAGTGAACAGGCCAGGAGCAAAAAATGCGCTTCCTGCAGTTACTTCTGTGACACTATCATCCTGGCCTGTGAAATAAAGACTTCCGCTGCCCCCGCCATTTACCACCTCAAGGTCGATGCCCATGGCAGACAATCCATTGATCATCTGTGCTCTTCGAGCCCAAAGTTCACGGGCGGACCGGTTCTTGAAAAATCTTAGCAACCAATTTTTAGGGCCCTGACCAGGAACATCATCGTTCAAAGAGGCAATCTGGGCTTCATACCCCATAAACCCGGTAATTTTTAAACCAGGCATGGTTAACGCTTTTTTAGCCAAAGACAATACCTGATCCGGGTCAAACAAGGGGCTACGCCTTACCCCTAAGTGAATTCGTCCACCAAAAGGTCGAAACGACATATCCGCATCCAAGCAGACGTTAAGACAAAGGCCGGCGTTCTCTGCTTTGCGGGAAATGCACTCAAGGTGCGCCACAGAATCAACCATCAGCGATACAGTTGCGCCTTGTTGTGTTTTCTCTGCAAACAATTCAAGGTCGCTTGCCTGGACTGTTGGGTAGGCGACGATAATGTCATCCAGTCCATTGTCTATCAGAAATGCGGCTTCTTCCATGGTAAAGGCAAGTACCCCTTTGTAAACCGGGCCGCCTTTTTCAAATACCCGTTTGATCAGATCAACACTTCTAATTGATTTTGAGGCAACCCGGATGGTTTTACCCGTATTTTTCTGAGTAGACGCGACATAGGATATGTTCCGGTCAAACCGGTCAAGATCCACAAAGGCAAGGGGAAGCCGGTAAGTTTTAAAAATGGTTTTATATTTTTCATAGGCACCAACCCAGTCCATAATCACCCTCCCTTTGCAGATGCAGGATCTGCATTTTCTATGAAAAAGGTAACAATATCCCGTGCGACCCCAAGGGTCTGTTCAAGATTCACGCTGTCAGGATCTGCAAACCATTGAAGTTCAATCCCTTCATGGATCGCTACAATGGTAGACGACAATAAATGCTTTTTATGCGTATCCAGGTGGTCAAATCCTGGAACCAGTTCCAACTGGGCAATGATAGCTGTCCTGAACCGGACAAAAAGATTGGCTAGCGTATTTTTTATTCGCAGGTTATTACGTGCAGCCACACAACATTCAAGAAAGAAACCGGTATGGGTATCGTTGATCATGTTATCGGAAAATATAAAGGCAAGTCCCAGATCGACCTGTTCTTTTACAGAGACTGACGGGTCTTTGATCATGGCATCCAGCTGATCCTGGAAATGATCCAGAATACGGTCTGTGTATACCCGGACTGACTCCTCGATGATCTCCTCTTTGTTTTTAAAATAGTGATGAAGTGTAGACGGCTGGACACCTGCGGCACTTGCGATTTTTCTGATAGAGGCATTGGCGATCCCCTGGTCTTCAACGCATTTGAAAAAAGCCTGGATAATTTCAATACGACGCTGATCTGCTTTACTCTTTCTGCCCATAACTTCCCTTTTTAAATAAATTGATCGGACGTATGACCAATTTATTTTTTAAACCCATTGTTGTCAACCTCTTTTTCTCAGGCGACACACATTTAACGTCGACACATAGGCTCGCTTGTCCCGGAAAAAGGCATCAGACGGTTTTTTCGGAACAAACGAGCCGGTATCTGTATATGAGATTTCCCTGCTTAAACGCTTTATTGCAAATGGACGAAAGGACCCTGACGGCCAAGTAGATTATAGAAGTAGCAAAATACATACGGCATACTGGATGGTATCTCCCAACGGTCTGACCCTTGACATTTTGAACGCAAATTTCGTATGATGAGTCAAATTCTTTCATCGCGCATCAGGAAAATCATGAGAATAGGCGATACCCAATGATTCGTTAACATACATGCATT
>JAKSAU010000103.1 GCA_022361535.1 Desulfobacterales bacterium | reverse complement strand
GTTTCGGCTATGATTAATGCCTTAGCTGGTCCGTTGCATGGTTTGGCTAACCAGGAAGTATTGCGTTGGATCCAAGACGTGCGTTCTAAAATTGGCGATAACGATTTGTCAAAAGATTCGCTTAGTCAGTATGTTTGGGATACCTTGAATTCGGGACAAGTAATTCCTGGGTTCGGACATGCCGTTCTTCGTAAAACCGATCCTCGGTATACTATTCAGAGAGAGTTTAGTTTAAAGCATATGGCGGATGATGCGTTATTTCAATATGTTAACTTGCTCTACGAGGTAGTCCCTCCAATTTTAAAAGAACACGGTCGTGCAAAAAACCCATGGCCCAATGTCGATTCACAATCAGGAGTTATACAATGGCACTATGGAGTAAGGGAGTACGAATTTTATACAGTACTATTTGGAATAGGAAGAGCGATTGGGGTATGTGCCAATATTATTTGGGATCGCGCCCTAATGTTCCCAATTGAACGCCCAAAATCCATTACTACCGACATGCTTGAAACCCTTGCAAAAAATTAGCTACTGTAAAGCGTAAACGTTGTTTCTTCGGATATTGTTAACTAAATTTAGTTACATTTAGCACTGTGCTATCCTTTATGAAGAGACAATACGTTACTGTTATAATCACGCTTATATTTTTGCAACGTGCCCTTGGCCAAGTAGCAGAGGTGGAGCATTTTTCGGTTTCGAGCGGATTGCCACACCGAAATGTTCAATGCCTTGAAATTGATGCGGAAGGGTATTTGTGGGTTGGAACAACTGATGGTGTAAGTAGGTACAATGGATATACTTTTCGAAGTTATTTTTCCGACAAAGCAGATAGCAATGCAATAAAAAACGATTTCATACTTGATATAGTTCAGGCGCCTGGTGGACAGTTACTAATGCTTACGCGCAATGGAGTAGAGCTTTATAATCCGCAAACAGATGTTTTTACTACTCAGCCTAGTATAACAACAGGAGGGTATTTTCAACATGCTTTCTTCAATGAAACATTTGAAGTTGCTTATTTCACAAATGGTAAAGGAATTGGCTTTCTTTCTGAAAAGATGAGTGCACCTAAGTTGCTTGCAAATTCGGAGTTAGATGCTGCATTACAAATTTAT
>JAKSAU010001000.1 GCA_022361535.1 Desulfobacterales bacterium | reverse complement strand
CAACCACATCAGGCAGATTGGGTTCAAGACCTCTTTGTGTGCTTTGTACAAGACTGTTTTTTATAATTTCCAGTTGTGCCTCTCCTTTTGCATTCAATGCCCTTGGCACCTGGACAAAATTCCCTTTATTTAAAATCAATCCCAAGGAATCATCATCCATGGCCTCAAAAAGATTGGCCACCTCTGAATGGGTAAGTAAATCGCAAAGCCGATACCCTTCCTTGACTCTTGTTTTTTCTAACGGAACGGTCAATGGATTTTGACTCCTGAAAAACCGGATACGAATGCGGATATCATCCAGCGCCACCGGCTTATCCCCGTAATGATACAGCTCTACCTGGCGGTCCCTGAATGTCCGGAAAGGGTCCAAAACCCTTGCCGGTAGATGAACAATCCCGTCTTTTTCAGGGGCAACTACTGCATCGATGATGCCGTATATATCTCCCAATGAAATCTTTATGGCCCCCACAAACAGCTCTCCCGGGTTAAGACTAGCTGCACTTAGTTCAAGGGGGATTCTGGACCGGATGGTGTTGAGAGCGCTTCTACCTTTTTTTACCACGGCATTGAGGCTGGACCGATTCATGGCTGAGGGCTCAAAGCAGTACTGATAGGGAGCTAAAGCAACTTGGATAAAATCGCACTTTTTACCGGTCAAAGGATCGGTTTCCGTTAAAATGTCAAATCCTTCATAGTAACCCTTGCCGATACGATTTCCCACAAAAAGACGTTTATGAAGGTAGTGGCGTACATCCTGAATCCGAAGTTCCGGGTCCATGACCACCAACCTGCCAATCTCATCTCCGGCTTCAAAAAGATCCAAGGCATTGGCCAAAAGCGGATTGAGATTTTGGATCATACCAGTGAGCAAAATACGAGTGCCATCGATTTGCGGCGGTTCAGGGGATTCTCCCGGCATATGAGTATCGGTTAGCAGGCCCATCTGGGCATTTCCGCTTCTTCCGGAAAAAAACCATGGTTTTCCTTCTTTGAGGGCAGAAATGATGTAAGACGATACTCTGGGAAATATAAACTGTGCATTAAAACAATCTTTTTCCTTATCCCGGTTAAAAATCTTATGAATGTACCCATCCGGACTGATAATCTGTGGTATGTCCATTTTAATTCCTAAACAAAGTGCGAAAAATGAAGGCTCTGAATCAAAACCTGTAAAATTGAAGCATAAAACCGGGATTTTTTTCCGTCAAGCAAAAACCCGAGAATCTTTCACGCATGGCAATCAGGGCGTTAAGGAAAGTCAGAATAAAGCCCATGCCTACGATATTAAAACATCTCTTCAAACCTAAGGAAAATAAAAAAAGAGAACCATTTGACTTTTCATTGAGTCATGTCCTACCATACCGTCCATGTTTTCTGATTATACTTTCAATGGTCAATATTTTTCGCTGCATATTTCATCCATTTTACTGGAATTCTTTATTTTTCCGGCAAAGAGATCTGTGACCGAGTAATCCTAAATTTAATCTTTTATAATTAAATTATAAAAGAACGGGTTATTCATAGTTATTTTGCAGTGACGGTTTTAGTGAATTGAATAGCAAATAAACAAACGGCGTGGTGCCATAGTTTGAGAAAGGCAGAATAATAATTTCTTTTAAAGGAGAACGAACATGAAGCAGTTTTTTCAATTGACAATCGTATTGTGGTTGGCCGGTGTTCTTTTTTTGGGTTGTGGTTCCGACGGAAGCAGTGAAGCAGGAAAACTTATCAAAAAACAGGCTGATGTGACTGAAGAATATATTGATGGGCTTGAAAAGGCTGACACTGCAGATGAAGTTGCAAAAGCCATTACTAAGTATACAGAGGGTATGAAAAAGCTGATACCCAGCCTTCAGGAATTCAACAAAAAATATCCTGAATATCAACAAGGGAAAGTACCCGAAGGATTGGAAAAAGAAGCAAAACGGTTAGAGGAAATTTCTGCCAAACTTCCTGGTGCCATGATGAAAACCATGTCACACATGATGGACCCCAAAGTCCAGGCAGCAATGGAACAAATGGGAAAAGAAATGGCAAGTATTGAGCAATAAACTTTATGGTAAGAGCCTTGAAAAAACCGACACACCCAAGCTTGTACCTTTTAACAAGGCTCTTACCCTGTTAAACCAAATTTGCCGAACTCATATACTTACACTAGAACGTGTAAGCAATACCAAGAGCATAATTCATACCGCTTCCCATGGCATCCACTGACATATAAAGGCCGTCAAGATCTCTAAAGTGCTGCCAGCGGTACATTGCACCCGCTGTAAGAAACCACCGTTGATCAAAGTAATATGAAAACCCAAGTCCGCCATTTACCGTATAACCTGTGAAGGTACTATCGGTCCAGGTAACACCGTTGTCATCGGTTCTGACATTATCAACATTTAGCCAGGGAGCACCGATTCCAACCAGAGCATAAGGTCTGAATCGGCCCTGTGGAAAGACATCAACTTTTACATTCAAATCAATTACATTGTAATCACTGTCCTGACTCCCGGTCAGCACATTAGTCGTATCATGTTCGACTCTTTGATAAGATAGCTCTAACGCCCACCTTTCCAGCCGATATCCGATAAAAAAGCCAAAACCTATGTCACTGTCGACTGACGGAACTACGGAGAACTGGTTTCCTGCCGGATAATAGTAGCCCGAATCTCCGTCAAAATCAGCACCAATAGAATTATGCACTAATGATCCGCCCACATAAATTCCTTCTTTAAGAAAGAAATCCGACTCTTCAGCACCAACATAAGATCCCACAGTTAACATCACAAACAAACACGCACCAAGTACAGTTTTTCTAAACAGCATGAATCTATTCTCCTTTTTTGAGGGGGATTTAACCGGTCTATTTGAAATGCAGTTATTGCTGAAACCAACCAAAAGAATCTATAAAGCCATTAGAATTAAGAGTATCCATCATTGCTTCTTTGAAAATAGAAAATTGAACCTCTAACTCAAAGGTAATAAGGATGCCTTTGAATCAGTTTTAAACTTAACCGAACAAATAGAAATCAAACTCGAATCTGTCTATAGCCCCAATTATTGGGAAAATCAATAAGTAAAAATCTAAATTTTATGAAAAAAATAGGATATTTTTCACTTTTTTGTTTGTTGCTCGAATGCATATTTTTAGAAATAGACCCTAATAATTCTCAAAATAAATTTCCGATTGGCCGTGTGAACAAGGGCATCCCATATACAAATATCGGCCCGTTTATTCTAAGAAATGGCTGCCGAATCTGTTCCAAAGATCCGGCTTGGTTTATCCAGGCTCAAAGTTCGCTACGACTTGCATCGATCAGTATAGAAATTATGGGGACGAATTTCTTCGAGTGTTAGAAAACCATATCCTCTCTTTTTATTCTAAAAAACAAAGAATAGAGCACAGGTACCACAATCAGAGTCAAGCATGTTGCCACGAGTAATCCACCCATGATAGTAGCAGCCATGGCCGCAAAAAACGGATGGAACAACAAAGGAGCCATACCTAGAATAGTAGTGCCGGCTGCCATTGTCACAGGGCGAAGACGGCTGATGCTTGCACCCAGAACAGCCTGGTATCTGGGCTGTCCGGAACGTATATTTTCAGCCACCTGATCTAAAAGGACAATGGCATTTTTTACCAGCATTCCGGTCAAGCCTAAAAACCCCAGGATAGCCATAAAGCCAAAAGGCAGTGAAAAAGAAAGCAGTCCCAGAGTAACCCCAACAAATGAAAACGGAATACATAAAAAAATAACAGCAGCCTCTTTAACGCCATTGAATAGACATACAACCAAAAAGAACATGCCTAAAAGGCAGACCGGAAAAAGCGATTTTATGGCAGCCTGGCTTTTGATACTTTCTTCGGACTCTCCACCCCAGTCTAAAGAGACGCCCGGCGGCAGTTTAATGGATTCAAACATCGGTCTAACAATGGCTTCTAGTTCTTCGGCTTGTCCCCAAGCCTGGTCACATTGAACTGTAATGGTCGGCATGCGGTTCCTGCGCCGGATAAGAGGTAACTCCTCTGCCAGTTCCAAGTTTTCCACCACCTGCTCAACAGGCACATATTGGCCTGAAACAGAACTGAACACCTGAATCTGACGGAACTGATCCACAGAGGCTCGCTCCTGGGGAAGGGGTCTTGAAACAATGGGGATCATTTCGTCACTTTCCCTGTAAAGCCCAACAGTCAGGCCGGAAAAATTCCAGTCGAACGCCTGGCTTACATCAGAACGGCTAATGCCTGTCCTGCGACCACGGGTTTCGGTAAAAACCGGCTTGAGCACCTTGACAGGCTGACGCCAGTCATCCCTTATATTTACGGCACGAGGTACTTCATGCAGCAATTCTTTTGCCTGGTCGGCAACTTGTCTCAAGGCGGTGATATCAGGCCCGCGGAACCTTGCTTCCACAGCATACTCAACAGGAGGCCCCTCTTTAAAGCGCTGTGCTTTGAATTCAGAATCAGGAAACTGGGCTCGGATATAGGATCTAATATTGGACAGCAGACCGGAAACAGCTTTGTAATCATCCACCTGGACTAAAAGCTGCCCATAAGAAGTATTGGGCGACTGGTAGTCATAGTTCAAGACAAAACGTAAAGAACCTTCACCAACAAAGCAGGTGACTTGATCCACACCGTCCAAAGACTGAACATACTTGCTGATTTCAAGAATATCTTTTTCAACTTCTGATATATGGGTTCCCTGGGCTCTCCAATAGTCAACGAAAAACTGATTCCGAGTGGATTCGGGGAAAAAATTCTTTGGCACAGCCTTAAATCCGGCCAGAGATATAACAAGGATACCTACCAGAATGGCCAATGTGATAAACCGCTTGCGGATGCATAGATGAAGGAATTTACGGAATTTTCTATAAAACGGTTTGTCATAGGGATCTGCCTGTGTCTCTTTAGGCGGCTTTAAAAATTTGACACAAAGCACCGGGGTAATGGTCAAAGCAAAAATCCAACTTAAGCCCAATGACACAGCCAACACATAAAAGAGGCTGCGGCAGAACTCACCGGCCGCACTAGGGTTCAGACCCACGGGTACAAATGCCAGGATCGCCACAAGCGTTGCTCCCAGCAAAGGCCACATGGTTGACTGGATGGATTTTTGTGCAGCCTCTTTTCTTGAATCTCCCCGGGCCAGACGGATCAGGTACACATCGGTGACCACAATGGCATTGTCTACAAGCAGCCCAAGTGCCAGAACCAGTGCACCTAAAGAAATCAATTGCAAGGTAACGTCAGCAATAAACATGGCTACAAAAGTAGCCAAAATGGTCAGGATCAAAACTGTGCCTATAAGTAGCCCGGCACGCAATCCCATAAAAAAGAGGAGGAGGACAATGACAATAATGACAGCTTCAGTCAGGTTGATCATGAATTCGTCCAGAGACTGGGTCACCCTTGAAGCCTGGAAATTAATAACATCCAGCTCAATCCCCTGGGGTTTCATGGACTCAAGTGAAGCTATTTTCTCCATGACAGCCGCCCCCATTTGGACAACGTTTCCGCCTTTTTCCGTGGAAATGCCTATTCCAACAGCAGGCTTGCCATTAAAGAACATCATATTGTCCGCAGGTTCCTGGTAGCCCCGTGAAACCCGTGCTATATCCCCCAAGCGAAACAATTTACCGTCAGAACCTGTAATATAAATATCTGCAATGGCCTTTTCACCGGATATCTCTCCGGTGGTCGAAAAACGGATATACTCAGGCCCGTGTTTTACCTTACCTGCAGGAGTGATCATGTTCTGGGAAGCCAGGGTGGCAAAAATCATATCCGGCGAAATGCCCAATTGGGAAAGGCGGGATCTGGGGAATTCCACATAGACAACCTCGGTCTGATCACCCCAGATATCAATCTTGGCGACTTCATCCACTAAAAGCAGTTCTTTTTTTAAATACTTTGCATAACCTTTAAGCTCCCGGCTGGAAAACCCTTCTCCTGAAATGGCAAAATAGACACCGTATACGTCTCCAAAATCATCGTTGACCATGGACGGCCCTGAACCCGGTGGAAGATAAGCACCGGTATCATTTACCTTACGACGCAGCTCATCCCAGATTTGGGGAATCTGCGAGGAATCAAACTCGGGTTTTATTTCAGCATAAACAACAGACAAGCCTTCTTGGGAAATGGACGTCACATAATCCAACTGGCCCAAGCTTTGAACCGCCTGCTCAACTTTATCCGTGACCTCTTTTTCAACTTCCAGGGCAGATGCCCCGGCATAAGGGGTAAAAATCAGGGCGGTTTTAATAGTGAAATCGGGATAGGCCAATCGTCCTAATTTTTGGTAGGTGACAAGTCCTGCCACAGCAATGAAGGCAGACAACAAGATACTGATAATCCGGGTGGAGAGAACCGCCTGTGCAAATTTCATTTTCAGTTACATGGTCCCTTTGATTTTAGGTAGGTCAAACTGGAGAGTTTCGCCCTGACGGATAAAGGCCGCACCTTTTTCCACCACCAGGTCATTTCCTGTAAGACCGGTCATAACCTTTACGTCATCCGACCCTGCCAGAGTTTCAAAAGTAACAGGTTGACGCACGGCTTTACGGGTTTTTGGATCGACCCTGTAAACATGGGCAGAATTTCCAGCCACCCCCATCAGGCTCTGCAGCGGCACCACAAATCCTTGAGATGCCGATTCTCCGGTTAAAACGCTTATTTCCGCTGTCATGCCCGGAAAAAGAATGTCATTGGGATCAGGTGTCACAGTGAATACAAACTCGTAAGTGCCTGTCGCCTGGTCAGCACGGCTGGAATACTCAGACAGGACAGCCGGATATTCACGATCTCCTGTAGTAAGAAACCGCGCAATAAATCTTGGCGGATTATCCTGAGTATTTTGCTGTGCCATTACCTTTCGAACTTGAGTTTCAGGCACAGCCACAGGGATCTCAAGATGTAAAATATCGTCTAACATCATAACAGGCGCTCCCTGCTGAACCATTTCATGGGCATCGGGAATACGTCGGGTGACAACACCGTCAAACGGGGCAAGCAAACGGGTATCACCAAGCTGGTCCTTGGCAATGGAAAGACGAACTTCAATCTCCTCGATAGTAGCCCGGGCAGTCATAATATCTTCTTTTCGTGCCCCTTTTTTATCCCTGGCCAACTGCTCTTCCAATGCGGCAACCTGGGCCTCAAGACTTTGAACAGTGGTTTTGGCCCTGTCATAAGCCTGTTCGGATACAGCCTGATTTTGATAGAGAATCTCGTGACGCTCCAATTCTTTTTTTGCCAGTTCCAAATCAGCCACAGCCGCCTCAAGGTTCCTGGTAATAATCCGGATATCTTCGGGCCGGGCTCCGGTTAGCATTTTCTGCAGGTTAGCCCGGGCTGATTTAAGCTGGCTTTCCACGACACTTACCTGGCGAAGAAAATCCCTGTCATCCAACTCAAGGAGAATATCTCCTTTTTTCACATGATCTCCGGGATTTGCATAAATTTTGGCAAGAGGGGCGGAAACACGGAAAAAAAGAGTCGCCTCTGTTGCAGCTCTTGCTCTTCCGGGCAGGGTAATGGCAGTACCTCCGGTTACAAGCCTTGGGTTTACCACACCAACTGTTCGGTGAGTTTTTCCTGATTGTGTTTCTTTACCGGAATCTTCTGTACCCTTTTCAACCGCTGCAGAGACGACGTGCTTGCCAACAATATCCCATTGCCAGGCAAGCCCTGCTGCCAGGCAGAACAAAAGAGCAGAGATGAAAAGGCCCCATCTTTTTTTTGTTTTCATTGGTTTGCTTCCTTTAATTCGTTGAACCATGCCATACTTTCAGGCGTTCCATGGCCGTTTAAAAAAGTACCAAGCACCAGCCAAGGGGCCTGTTTGGGGGCAATATCCCCGCTTTCAACTTTTTCCCAGGCCGTAAAAACAAGGCTGGTTAAACTGGCTACAAGCCAGACAAGCGGAGTGTCTGTTGCCAATGTTTTCTCCTGCTTCAAGTCGAGACACAACTGACGTATCTGTCCCATATGTGTTTCATAGCTGGCCATAACCCCGGGGTCTTGTTCCTTTTTAATGGGATTGCAGAAATAAGCCGTCACATTGAGACTGGCACCCATAGGCACCAACAGCCTGACAATGCGTTCAAGTTTTTCCCTGGCTGATAGGCTGGCATTAAAAACCGGTCCGACTGCAGCTTGGAGTTGATTGCCCGCACTCAACTTGAGTTCGGTTAAAAGGGCTTCCCTGGATTTAAAATGACGGTAAAGGGTAGCACGCCCCACGCCTGCAGCCCTGGCAATCTCGTCCAACCCGGCATTGGCATTTTGGGCAATGCAGTCAATAGCGTGCTTAATGATTTTTTCTTTGGCATTTGGTTTCATGACCGCCTCTAAAATAGCTTTAAACTCTCAAAAGATACTTTCGTGTCTCATTTGAGAAAATAAAATACCAATATATTTTTTTCTGTCAACACAATTTGTGAATGAAATTTAGAATAGTCCAAACCCAGAATTATACAATACGGTTTTACACTTTTTTACCTATGCAAACCGAATGGATACAAATGGTTGGAAAGATAAACGAATTCTTGAATTTAAGATTGAGAAAGCTCAATGGTGCACTGTTAGATATGCAAGTACTCAAGGACAGATAACTGCATTCCAGGCTTGGATCCTTTCAAGCCTGGAATGCGACAGATTTAAAGGCAGGTTTTTACATGTTCTTTTTATACCAGTTGCTGTTGTTGATGGCCATACGGATGGGATCCGGTGCCAGGTCACCTTTTAGAGCATCACGGTAGATCTGGGCCATGGTCTGGGTATCATCATAAAAGCTTTTTACAATATCCATCTTGGGTACTTTGAGCTTTAAGAGTTCTGCAACCCTGGCATTATCTTTATTTTTTTCAAATATCTTCTTCATTTCAATATAGCCGTCTATCACCCTGATGTTTTCATATGCTTTATGTCCAACCTTTTTGGCACCCATCATCTTTTCTATACTGATCTGGACTTCTGCAATATGGTGGGTGAAAGGTGCTGTTTTAAATCCTTTGCTGCTGTCCAGAAGGACCAGCATCTGGATATCCCTGTAAAAACTGTCCCGGGTTACATGTTCTCTCTTTTTTTCATTATAAAGCTGTTCAAGGCTGTTAAGGCTTGCAAACGGCTTAAATTGAGGTAAAGCATCCCCGACAAACCGGTTCTTAACCCTGAGTACAGGAAATTTGCTATTAACAAAGTCAATGATATTTTTGCCCGGCCCACTGCCTGAGCACCACTCTTCGAGCTTTTCTACAGTCTCAAAGACGATGGTGGCACGCAGAACATCACGGACATTGTTGATCATCAATTCCGGTGGATTGGCTTCTTCTGATTTTGCAGAATAGATCACAGCCTTTTCATGGATACGCTTGGCTCCTTTAAGTGACCCGGATTTTATGTTGGCAAACCAGTACTTTGCTTTTGCATTGACTTCGGGAGTGTTGCTGCTGTGGGTATATTGTTTTCCGCCGGAAATTTTATTTCTTATCCGCCCCAGTTCCTTAATAAACTGATTGGTGCAGTTTTTTGCGCTCTGCCCAAGAAGGAGCTGTTCGGTCATCTTAGAATTCTGTTCTTTAGACGGATTGGCCAGCTTCCCAGTTCTATACAGGCCGGCCAGTTTAGTCACATCGTTAGGATGCTCTCCTGGTTTATAGCCTTGAAATAAATAGGTTCCGTCATCAAAAGATTTGGCCGTGGCATTTTTAATCGGTTGAGGCATGGTTGTCCTTCCTTGGTATGTTTTAATTCTTGTCAATTACCGGGTCAGGAACAGCTCCCGCCAGGTGCGCCAACCCATCAGATCCTTTTTCAATAGTCGTTTGACCGGACCGACAGGCATGGAACATATAAAATAAAGTTCCATTTGGATATAATATAACTGGATATATTCCAATACAATTTGTGTACCACTTCATAAGTCCTTTCAAAAAAACTTGTATTTGCAGTACGTTACTCAATTAAATAATGATACGCTCCGACTGCAAGCCAACATAATTGGCAACTCCTATATCATTGGCACAACCCACAGGCAACAAAGTTGGTAAAAATTTATATTATTTATACTTCATAGCTGTAAATCCATGTCAACCGGGTCTGGCATGGGTTTTGCTGAGATACTTTTGCAACTTAGAAACGGCAAAGCACCTGACGTCCCCGCACTTGGCTGAATACGCTGGAACTAAAGGAAGGACCTGACTTTCAATTGATTTTAGCCGGTGCATAGGATATGTTTTGAAAAAATAAAAAAGACCATTAAAGGACCTATGAGCAAACAACTCGACAGTCTGTTTTCCCCGGAAAAACTAAACCAACGGTGGAGTAACCCAAGAACACCGGAGCAGGATGATAAGAGCGGGTGGCACAAGGACCTTGAAAAAACGCAGGTTAAAGAAGCCCTCGCCTTAATTGCAACAGAAATCTTAAAAAACTGCAAAGCTGCAAAACACAAAAAAGTCATGGGAACAGTCCTATCAGATATTCAAACAGATGTGGCCCAAATGGAAGACCCTGACAGAGAGAACCCTCCAGGACCAGACGAAGTGTTTTCAGTCATTGATAAAATACAGCAAATGGAAGATCTGCTGGACGCATTTATGAAGACCACAAAGGCGTAATAATCATGGATTCTGTTGTTGATAACAAACCCGATCCCGCCATTGAGGCCAGGATACGAAAAAAAATCCAAAAATTCGACCTGGTACCTTTGCTAAGGCTGCTTTTGCATATCGGCTACCAAGAGCACCAGATCCGGTTTAAAAGCTACAACAGCCAAGTCTCTCAAAAAGGGCTGATCCAGGATATCAAATTCAGGAAATGGCCCCAGGAAAGAGTAGAGCTGACACTTAATATCGGGCTGCTGGCACCCCAGACCCCCTTGCCCAGTTATTTTCAAAAAATAATTGATAAAGGGATGATAGATGTGAACACCTTTTACCTGTTCATTAATTTTTTTGATCATCCCCTGGCTGCGAACCTGATTCAAAGCGTTATGCCTGAAACCAATTTGAAACTATTTCCGGACTGGGAAAGAACCAAACTCAATTATATAAAAATGCTGGATCTCAAAGCTGTAAATACATTGTATTGGTTTTTATCCCTATTTTTCCCTGAACTTGAACTTCGTGTGGATAAGACCAAAAGCAGCCGGGATATTAATACCAACCCCTTTGTCATTGGAAAAGCTGTCCTTGGAGATTCAGCCACTTTTGGTGCCCGTGCAAAGGTATTTGCCCAGGGTGTAAAGGTCACCTTTTTTGCAGAGGACGAACGGACAACCAAAGATGAACCCTGGCCAAAAGTGATCCGGAAAAGACTTGAACGTTATGTATTTCCCATTTTATCCACGGTGGGCATACATATTCAGGTCTTCTTAGTAATCAAATACCAACACACCTGGGCCAAACTGGAACAGACCTCCTACCTTGGGTATGATAAAATCCAGGGCGGAAAAAATCAGCTCAGGGTCATAAAAATATTTCATGGCCACCTGATTAGCTGATCATTGCCATGACGCACCTTATGCTATGGCGCATATTGGTCAAACTTTAACTTTAACGGAGACTCAACGATGGATAAAACCCTGTTGCTGAAATCTTTCACGGTCCAGGAGAACCCCGGATTAACCCTGACAGATCCAAGGTTCAATGAATTGACCACCCACATCCAGTCCGGAGATTTTAACGAGGTCGCCATCCTGGCTGAGACCATCATTTCAGAAGAAGTCTATGATATACGGGTTATCTGTTATTTTCTGTTCGGTATATTCCTTGAACATGGTGCCGCCGGAATACCGGAGATATTTCAATCTCTGATCAAGATCTTAGATGAAAACTGGGATGCTGTGGGCCCGGTCAAAAACAAAGAAAAACAGTTTGCAAACAGCCTAATATGGCTGTCAAAACAACTCAGCCGTAAAATTGATTATGAGGAGAAAAAAGAAAGTCCGGAATGGGTCAGATGGCAGCAGACCACCGATACGGAAATGGTTCAAGCAGCAATTGACTTAAGCGAAACCCTGCAGAAGAAATTGTCTGAGAAACTTGAAGACCAGGCGTCTTCTCTTGTGGACGGCATATCAAATCTGAGGTCCTGGCTTGGAAGTTTGCTGCGATTGATTTACAAACCGGAACCTGAGCCCGAGCCGGAACCTGAATCCGAACAAGTCGACCCCGAAACAGCACAGGAACCGGAACCTGCAGCACCGGTAAAGGCTTCCGGGCCACAGCCATCTATCCAGGTAGATCCCGGCAATTACCACATGGCAAGACTGCAAAAAAAGATTGCAGCATTCGAATCATTGATCAGCAGCGAAAAATATGAGCAGGCCTCACTGGTGGCATTTGACATTGACCATATTATAGAAAACTTTGACCCAAGGCTTTATCTACCGGAAATTTTTGCAGATTTTTCATTATTATATTCGATGAATATAAAAGAGATTTTAAGATCAAAAAAATATACCAATTCGTCAGAGTGGAAAGCATTGAAGGAACTATACAAGGTGGATATCGACCGGTTTACGGACATGGACCTGGATCTGGATTTTTCGAATATTCAAACAGATGATGGTGGTGGTTCTGGAGAATCGGGATACAATGACGACTATGACAATTATGATGATTAACCTGCAATAGAAACCCAAGGGCGGAACTTTAAGCATAAGACCGGAGGAACCAATGGAGTGTAAAGGCTGTAAAAAACAAATCACTGAAGACCAGTCAAAACAGGTCGGGAAATGGCATTTTTGCAACACATGTTTTGAAGACCTGCTGGCACAGCCCAGCAAACCGGCAGCCGAATCCGACACCCAGGAAGAACCTAAGGATACGGCAGAGGAGCCGGCACTTTTTGTACTCAAAGGGGAGCAAGCCAGGTGTACGGTGTGTGACACTGTCTTGGAAGATGGTGCCGGCCGCGACATGGGTATCCTGACCGTATGCGAAGACTGCTACCAGGAGATGATAGCAAGGCCTGAACCCATTAAAATCAAGGTGGAAGAGCCGGTCGATGAACCAGAACCCGAAGAGGATGAAACACCATTGCCTGATCCGATGGAAACCGTACCCTGTGCAGAATGTAAACGGACTATCCGTAAAATTGCCGCAAAAATTCATGATGAGGCACTTTATTGCCCGGATTGCTTCTATAAAAACAATTACCAGAACGAAGACGGTTAAAGAAAGGAAGGGGCCCCATGTTTACCGATTCGCTTATTGCAACATTAGGCCTGACCATAGACGGCACATCTTATGAGATACCGGCAGGCGCAATTCGAGAAATTGAATTGCACATGGGAACTATTGGGTTTAAAGGCAAAGTGGCGTTCACACAAATGTCCCGGGACGACTCCAGTGACTTGTTTACCAATTTCACCGCCAACACCATCACGACTTTCACACTTTCCGTGATTGCCACTTACAACCAGCCGGATGATACTCCTGACCCTTTGTACGTGGAAGGAATTGTTACACAAAAATCCGTCCGGGAGTATACGGCCGAAAT
>JAKSAU010000255.1 GCA_022361535.1 Desulfobacterales bacterium | reverse complement strand
TATTTGTCCCGCTTGCAGGATGGTTGTGGAAGCGTAAAAAATCCGCCTGATGCCGTCTTCTTAGAACAAACAGGCCTAAGTGGTCAAACAACAAAACCACGATTTGAGGATACTACCGATAATTTATCTACCCGAATTTTAAAGGAATAAATTTTATTCAAACATGTAGGTTTATCTCATAGGCTTGTTTGTTCCGGAAAAAGGCATCAGGCGCATTTTTTGTGAAAATGCGGCAGCCGTTTCCGGGACAAACGAGCCGGTATCTGCATATGAGATTGCCATGCTTGAAATCTTTATTGCAAATAAATGAGAGAAGCCTAACAGCCAGGTAGTGTAAAGAAGTAGCAAAATACATAAGGCATACTGAATGGCGTGCCCAACGGTCTGACTCTTGACATTTTGAACGCAAATTTCGTATGATGAATCAAATTCTCTCATCGCGCATCAGGAAAATCATGAGAATAGGCGATACCCAATGATTCGTTAAAATACATGCATTGGTACTTGCATTTTCCAGCGTTTGGTTCAGAGCACTCACACGAACAGCTTGAGGCGATATGAAGCATATTGTAGGCGTTGCAGACATGAAAACCAGCAATAGTATTGGGGATACCATTGTCACTTATTCCCTTGGCTCGTGCATTGGTGTGGTGATTTATGACCCCATTGCCAAGGCAGGAGGGATTCTTCACTATATGTTGCCAGACTCCTCTATTGACGACGCCAAGGCAAAAGCAAAGCCGTTTATGTTTGCAGATACTGGAATCCCAAGGCTTTTCAAGCAAACTTACACCCTTGGCGCTCAAAAACCCAGGATCAAGGTGTTTATTGCAGGCGGAGCAGAGATCCTGGATCAGAGAGGTTTTTTTAATATTGGAAAACGAAACTATATGGCGTTGAAAAAAATGTTGTTTAGAAATAATGTACTTATTGACAAACAGGCTGTAGGAGGAAATGTAAACAGAACCGTCCGGCTTGAAATAGGCACCGGCCATATATACGTCAAAACGTCAGGCCAGGGCGAGGAACGCATATGACAGCAATCCAGGAACTGATCAAAGAAATTAAGAATTTAAAACCCATCCCGGCAGTGGTTCATCCTCTTTTGGAGGTAGTGGACGATCCCAATTCAGGCATGGAGGATATTGCCAAAATTATCCAGTATGACCCGGCCATCACGGCAGAGGTCCTTAGAACAGCCAATTCAGCATTTTTCGGATTAAAACAACCTGCCGAAACAATAAAGGATGCTGCCAGCCTTTTGGGAACAGAACAGATCATTGATTTGGTTCTGCTTAAATCAGGGGCTCGCGTGATCTCAGGCAAGCAACCAGGATACGACCTTAATGAAGGGGCCATGTGGAAGTATTCTGTTTCTTCTGCCATTATTGCCCGGCAGCTTGCACGACAACTGGAACTTCCCCATAAAAACAGTATCTTTACCGCTTCTTTGTTAAAAGATATAGGAAAGACCGTATTAGACAAGTTTGTACAGGATGTCTTTGAAAAAATATCCAACTTGGTTATCAATGAAAATTTAACCTTTATGGAAGCGGAAAAACAGATTATAGGAATAGATCATGCCGAGCTGGGGGGCATGATAGCTAAAATGTGGAAATTCTCTCCCAAAATGGTTAAGATCATACGCAACCATCACCTCAGTGACGAAACCATGATCGAAGACACGGATATCGCCATTGTTTACCTGGCAGATTGCATTTGCATGATGATGGGTATGGGGGTAGGCGCAGACGGTCTGGCATACCGTTTCCATAAACAAGCCATGAAACAGATAGGAATTACCGCAGATGACATCACCAAGATTATTGCGGAATTCACAAGCAAAATACAAGAAGTGGAGGATCTGCTGCAGGTTGTTTAACGTGACCACCCAATGCATAAAAGAGAGAATTGGGATAACCGGAGAATGTATAGGTGAACTATGACCTTTTCAATTTTAATTGTTGACGATTCCCTACCTATGCGCGGGGTATTGAAAAAAACCCTAAAGGCTGCCGGGTACGGTGCATCGGAGTTTTTAGAAGCGGAAAATGGAGAAATCGCGCTGGATGTCCTTTCGCAGGCCAATGTGGATATTGTCATTACGGATTTTAATATGCCGGTCATGAACGGATTGGAGATGCTTCGGGTCATGCAGTCCCGTCAAGGGTTGGAAAAAATACCTGTTATTGTTATTTCCACTGAAGGCAGCATAGAAAAGGTAACCCAGATTATCAACCAAGGTGCTGCAGGTTATATAAAAAAGCCCTTTTCCCCGGAACAACTCAGGGATCTGCTTGTAGAATTATTGGGAGAGCCAAAAGATGAAGAAACAATTGATGAACCAGGTGACGAATTCGATTTTTGATGTCATGGAAACCATGTTTTTCCTGACACTGGAAGAACCGGATGAAGAACAGGGCAGTGCGGATATGGAAGTTCAGGGGCTTAAAACCTCAGCCATTACTTTTTCCGGAGATTTTTCCGGCACCATTTTTCTTGGCATCCCCGTTTCTCTTTTAAGGGCCATGACCGAAAGCTTTATGGGCCAGGATATTGAGACTCTCACCCCTGAACATGTGGACGGCACACTCAAAGAGGCATTGAACATGATTGCAGGCAGTGCCCTGACCCGTGTTGACAACACGGCTTACATGGGGTTAGGCATACCTGAAATCGTTCCCAATCCAAAACCCGATGACGTAGACGAAACCGTCCTGCTCCATTCAGCAGAAGACGTGATGATAGCCCACGTAAAACTGAACTGATCCGGAGCCCATCTTTTGAAGCAGATCAAAGTATTAATCGTAGACGATTCTGCTATTGTCAGAAAAGTACTCTCCAAAGAACTCTCCCGAAAAAAAGGAATCAATGTCATTGGAACCGCCCCGGACCCGTATGTGGCAAGAGGAAAAATCGTCAGGCTCAAGCCGGATGTAGTCACCCTGGATATTGAAATGCCCAGAATGGACGGCATCACATTTTTAAAAAAACTCATGCAATATTATCCGCTTCCGGTGATCATTGTTTCCTCACTCACAAACAAAGGAAGTCAAATGGCCATGGAGGCTTTTGCCGCAGGCGCCGTTGATGTGATTGCCAAGCCAGGATCAGCTTACTCCGTTGAGGATATGGGCGATGATCTGGCCCAAAAAATCAGGGATGTGGCAGGGGCAAAGATCAAAGCCATTGCCCAGTCCGATATAAAGCAGTCTAAAACTATTTCCCAGGCTCTTCCAGCCACCACCAACAAATTAATTGCCATAGGGGCCTCTACCGGTGGTACGGAAGCCATCCGTAGAGTAATCACCCAGTTTCCTGAAAACTCCCCCGGAATCCTGGTGGTTCAACACATGCCGGCACAGTTTACGGCCAATTTTGCCCAACGTCTGGATAACATGAGCCGGATACGGGTCAAGGAAGCCAAAGACGGAGATACCGTCACAAACGGTATTGCTCTTGTTGCGCCAGGAAATTACCATATGCTGCTGCGGCGCAGCGGAGCCCGCTACTACGTTCAGATCAAAGACGGCCCCATGATTCACCACCAGCGCCCGGCTGTAGATGTACTTTTTTCATCTGTAGCACGGTATGCCGGTGCCAATGCCTTAGGGATTATTCTGACCGGTATGGGGTCGGACGGAGCTGCGGGTATCCGGGCAATGAAAAATGCAGGGTCCTTTAATATTGCACAGGATGAATCTTCCAGCGTAGTTTACGGCATGCCCAAGGAAGCCGTGAAAACAGGGGGAATCGATTTGAGCCTTGACCTTGACGCCATCGGACCTGCCGCCCTCAAGCATATTACCAGGATGTGATTTCCAGGGGTATACCTTATAAATATACCGGATCTGTTATCCCGGAAACGGCTGCCACTTTTTTCAGTGTTTTTTCCCAGAATGATTCAGATGGTTGATGTTTTACGCTTCGCACAGGGCTTTGCTCCCAAAAAAGCGTCTGATGCCTTTTTCCGGGACAACAGATCCTCAGTGCCTAATCATAACGGTTGCCAAAAAGAATTTCCGATTGAATTGCTGGCTCATTGAGTCGGGCATTTGGCACTCGCCATAATTACCGATAGCATCCTCTAATCAAGGGATTTCTGTTTGAGCACATAGGCCCGTTTATTCTAAGAAGACGGCATCAGGCGGATTTCAAAAAAATTCGGCAGCCGCTTCTTAGAATAAACGGGCCGATATTTGTATATGGGATGTCGTCTATCGCCTGACTTCTATTCCCTCATCAGCAAGATGGTCTTTTACGCTCTGGATGGGTACTTCTTCCCGGTGAAAAATGCCTGCGGCCAATGCTGCTTCCGCTTTTGTGTTTTTAAATACTTCTGAGAAATGGGCTTCGCAGCCAGCACCAGAGGATGCGATGACAGGGATACTTACGGCATTTCTCACCGCATTGACCAAATCAAGATCAAACCCAGAGTTGGTGCCGTCCTTATCTATGCAGTTAAGCAGAATTTCTCCTGCTCCTAATGCTTCACAGGCTGTTGCAAGGGCTACGGCATCAATATCCCGAGCCTCGCGGCCACCGCTTACCGTGCACTGGTACCAGCAATAGCGTTCCCCGTTAGGGCCTGTTTCAGGGGATTTGACAACGTGGTGTTTTGGGGCGTCTTCAGGAGAATTGACCCAGACTTTTTTAGGATCAATCGAGATCACAACAGCTTGGGCGCCATAGACGAGTGAAATCTGTTCGATGGCTGACTTACCTGTTTTTTCTCCTGTTTCAATGAATCTTTCAGCAACATAAACCGCATCAGATCCGATGGAAATCTTGTCTGCACCTGCCCTGAAATAACGGGCTGCCACGTCAAGAGCCGAGTAGTGAGTTCCATTGGCATCGGTAAATTCTCTGATGCCGCCGCCGATGGTCAAAGGAACAAAAACATTTTTACTGGTCTCTTCTAAAACCTGTAGCATGGGCATATCTTCTAACGGAAAATCCCGGAATCCGGTGATATTCAAAAAGGTGATTTCATCAGCACCCTGCTCATAATACTTTCCGGCTAATGCTACGGGTTTGCCAAGATTTCTGACACTGCCTTCTTCCCTGACATCGTACTGATCCCCTTTGGTGACCACCAGATCTCCGTTATCGTTGGAACGTACATCCAAGCAGGCGATCACACGCTTGGACAGCCCCTTGGCCGGAATATCAGCTGGGCCTTTGGCACGAAGGTCTTTTGTATGAATAAAATTTTCCAACAGCTTCATACCTGCTGCACCACTTTTTTCAGGGTGGAACTGGGTGCCCATGACATTGCCCTGCTGGACAGCAGATGCATAAGGATAATCATAGGTGGTTGTGGTCAAAATCACAGACGAATCCTGCGGTACAATATGATAGGAATGAACAAAATAAAATTTAGTGTCCGGTTCCACGCCTTCAAGCAATGGGGAGTCCTGTTTGATATGGATACCATTCCACCCGATGTGGGGTACGGAAAGCTCCGTTTTAAACCGTTCGACCCGGCCCTTAAAAAAACCAATGCTCTCATTTGGCACAAGTTCTTCTTCGCTGCCTTCAAACAGGGCTTGCATACCTACACAGATGCCTAAAAAAGGCCGGTCTGCTTTTAGATATTCACGAAGGGGTTCAACAAAATGTCGTTCATGGAGAATTTTGATCATGGAAGCATAATTTCCCACACCCGGGAAAATCAATTTTTCTGCCTTGAGGATATCTTCAGGGGTTTGAACCATTTTTACGTTGCCGCCCATTTTTTCAACGGCATTGATCAGGCTGCGGACATTGCCTGCGCCATAATCAAGTACGGTAATTTCCATTTTTCTTTTCTCCATGACTAATTATAAAAACAAGATCATGGCAGCCGTTTGAACAACTGTATAAAACGAGCATGCCTTCTGATCTAAAAAATAGGGTGTCTTGCCTTTTCTCCATAAATACCCTGGAGCCGGTCATTGAATGTTATCTTGGTAAACCCTGCCCGATCCAGGCGTTTTATGGCGTTCTGGATGAACTTGTCCTGATGGACAATTTTTTTTGGGCTGCCCGTATAATGGAACAACCGCCCACCTGTTTTCATCACCCTTGCAAGTTCTGTATAAAACCCGATACCGTATAAATCCCCTGTGGCGGAACAAAACCGTGGCGGATCATGAACCACCGCTTCAAAATGGCCATTGGGCAGGCTCTTTATCTTTTGGGTACTATCCCCATGTTCAAGGCGAAGCCTCAAAAACACTTCCGGTGTCAGCCATTCAAACGCTCCGGGCTGCAGCCAGGGATTGAGCTTTCTGATTTCAAGCACAGCCCGGCTTTTTTCCAAAGAAACAACTTCTTTTGCCCCGGCTTTCAAGGCAAAAAGAGCAGAATAGCCCAGTCCGCCGCAGGTGTCCAGCACATTGTTACCCGGACGGACAACAAGCTCGGTTTTAAGCCGGGCATCTTCCAGGGGGTCAATATCTTTGGACCTGTGCATCTTTACCCCGTTGATTTCCAGGGTAGGCACAGATTCAGTTGGTACAAGTTTATAATACCCGTCTGTCCTAACTTCTATTGGGACCAGGTCTTTTCCATCATAACAAAAGACTTTATTGCCAGCAGATGCGATTGCTTCAAGCTCCTGGACAGGCAGGGAACAATCATCAAGCACCAGGCTGTGATCCCTGATAGAACAGATCTCCCTGGACCGGTTCAGGTCCAGGGAGATTTCAATGTCAGATCGATTGTCACGGTCTGCACCTATGATTTGTTCGGCAGACTG
>JAKSAU010001208.1 GCA_022361535.1 Desulfobacterales bacterium | reverse complement strand
GGGTATAGGTCTCATGGGACATGAACAGCAGTTTGTCTGCATATTCTTCTTTTGTAAGCCCTGTCTGACGCTCCACCTTAGAGATAAATTTTTGCATCTCTTTTGACATGTGGGGAACGTCAATGTTGTAAGCATGGAAGGCAGAGTTGGCAATATGCGTACCAAGAATCTCACACTGGCCGTTCATGCCGCGTCTGGCTGCAGACGCTTTGTCTTCCACAACAAGCCCAACTGCGCCAGCACCCAAAATGGTACCGTTGCGGTCCTCGTCAAAGGGTTTGGCTGCCTCGGAAATCCTCTTTTTAATGGTGGCAGCACCCAGTGCCAGAAAACCTGATCCGATCCACTGGTTCTGGTTCGGTGAGGTGGCACATTCACCACCTATGACCAATACTCTCTTACACCGGCCAACCCGGATCCAGTCTTCTGCAATACCCATGGCAAGGGTAGTAGACGCACATGCTGAAGACACCAGCGTATTGGGACCTTTGGCTTTAATGATCTGGGCCAGATGGGCAGATCCCAAAGGACAGGCATTGAGCAGGAAATTGCGGTCAAACTTATAGGGTTGAGCATCCTTGCGTTTCCTGGATTTGGCTTTGAAGAACCAGTCGGTCAGTTCTTCTTTGATTTCCAGGTTGTCCACTTTTTCCATGAGGTAGTAATAAATCTTTTCAAACTCTTCATAGGGTTTGAGGAAGAACTTTTCATAGAAATACTTTTCAAGCTCGGAAATCAGGGTTTCACCGTTTGGCCAAAGCGAGGTAATGATAACACCGGTTTCCTCCTGCATTTCTTCTGGCAGGGCAAACCCGTCCGGAATCATGGTCCGGCCGTCTTTCATCTTTTTGTACTGCATGACCAGAGGAATGTTGGCATCTTTAAGTGCCTCGATACCTGCAGCAATTCCCATTGCCATGGCTGTATCGTACTGGGCCTTGATCCCGTATTCATCAGTAAGATCAAAATACCCAAGTTGGCCGGCCAGATGAATCACATCCTCTGTTTTTGTAATCTGGACGAACCTGGCATTGCCGTCAGGCTGTTTGAACAGCTTGGTGATATTTTTATCCGTGAGTTTGTGCATTTCGTCTGTATCAAGGGATTCGATAAAATTCCGGCCATTGAGAATGGCATCGAAATTATCCTTGGCAAATACATGGCGGGCCTTGCCGGGTAACCCCACAGACACACCTGAAATCAGAATACCGTTGGTATTGAACTCAAACCGCTCCATTGCATCCACAGCAGCCTGTTTCTTACGGTGCTGGAATTCTTTATACAGAATCCGGTCTATCGCGGCCTGATTGTTCTGTTTAAACGCTTCAAAATCTTCTGACATTTCTATTACAGGTAACTCCTCTTTATCTTCTATTTCAGGCACCACAACCGGTGTTACTACCGGCTGGGGTTCAAACAAGGCGCTGCAGCCGATCAGATACTGGCGGCATTCTTCAAAGGACTCGGTCTCCCCGGCTCTCCCATCAACAGATACTGCCGTTCCGAATTCACCGATATTGATGTTTTTAAGCAGGTTGACCAGCAGCCTTGACGGGCCGATTTCAATAAAATGGGTCCGCCCGGACACATACACATGTTCAATGGATTTTATGAATTCAACCGGGCTTGTAATCTGGCGGGCCAGAAGGTCTTTTACAGCTTCGGGATCTTCAGGGTAAGGCTGCGCCAGGGTATTGGAAATAATCTTGCCGTAGCGCGTCCGGTTAAAGGTCAGGGTATCCAGATAGGCTCTTAGTTCTTTGGCAGCCCCTTCCAGCATGGGGGTATGGAATGCGCCAGTTAAATTCAGTTTTTTGTAAACCGCACCTTCGGCACTCAAGAATTTGCAGAAGGCTTCAATGTCATCTGCTTTACCGGATACGGCGGTCTGTTTCTCAGAATTTTTATTGGTAATCCAGATATTGGATACAAAAGACTTGCGGATCAGGGCAGCGGTTTCTTTTTCATTTTTAAAGACCACCATGATCTTTCCCGGATTTTTCAACGTGCTCTCAAACATGAGATCAGAGCGTTTGATGATAAGACGCATGGCATCTTCAAACCCCAGAATTCCGGAACAAAACAGTGCCGTGTATTCACCCACGCTGTGGCCAATGAAGTAATCCGGGGAGAATCCTTCCATAGACAGGCGGCTGCATACAGCGGCAGAGGATAAAAATACCGACGGCTGGGTGTTCTGGGTGGAATTAAGGGCATCATCTTCACCAAACATAAGATCCAGCAGGGAATACCCGCGCTGGGCCTGAAAGATGGCTTCACCTTTGTCCAGTACGGTCCGGATATGATCATCGGAATCATACAGGGCCTTCATCATGCCGGGCCTCTGGGCGCCCTGCCCTGAGAGCAGTGCCACCATGCGTAATTTCTTGCCTTTTGGATCGGCTGAATGCGCCGTATCTGCCAGAACAATATCCTCTACCGGCACCCGTGCTGATGCGGCAACAGGAACAGCAGCTGCAGCAACATCCTGGACAGCCGCTTCAGTCTGAGCAACAGCAGGTTGATGTCCGGCAGACGCCTGTTCCAGAACTGGCGGCAGGCAGCCCATGATTAAATGACTGTGGTTGCCGCCGATCCCGTTGACATTTGCGGCAAAACGCAACGGTTGTCCCGGTTTCCGGTCAATTATCTCCTGGGCAGGTTTAAGGATTTTACATTCGTTTAGAATTGAATGTTCCTCATCATAGTTGAAGTCGGGAAGCATCTTGCCCTTTGCATTCATGAGCATCAGTTTAGCCATTGCAACAGCCGGGTTGGCCGCCTTAAAATACCCGAACTGGGGTTTGACGTTACCGCAATGCATTTCATGGTTGAAGCAGGCCTGGGTGACCTGTTTTTCAATGATGTCGCCAAAGATATTGGAAAAGGCAAACAGATCCAGATGGTTGATATCGGATTTGCGGACACCGCCTGCTTCATAGGCTTCGTTGATGACATCAACAAAGGTTTGCTCGGAAGGTGCCAGCAAGTGATCAGGTACGGAAGACCTTACGCTGCACGCATTGATCTCGCCGTAGATTTCCATGTTGGCTTCCCTGGCTTTTTTCAGGGTGGTAACCACATGGATCGCGGCTCCCTCACCCATGACATAGCCGTCAGCCCGTGAATCAAAAAAGTTGCAATCTCCTTCCGACAGCAAGCCCAAACGTTTAAATGCCATGAGCACGGCAGGGTAGAGGTTGCAGTCCACACCGCCTGCCAGAACAAAATCCAGATCCTTTGTTTTCAAATGACGGATACTGTTTCTGATGGCAATGGTGGAAGAAGCGCATGACGCATCCAATACGTAGTT
>JAKSAU010001103.1 GCA_022361535.1 Desulfobacterales bacterium | reverse complement strand
GCCCGTGATTTCGGGCATTGTTATTTGACCGCTCCCCAGATCCGGGATCAGGTCAAAGAACTGCTTTCCCTGGATCTTTCAGATAAACTGGACCAACTCCTTGATAAAATGGAAAAAGAGCGACTGCTCATGCGACGGGATCTGCACGTTGATCAGGGAGAGCTCGTGGCCTGTTATTATGCCAAATCCCTTTTTTATGACGAGGCATATGTGGCACAACGGGTAAAGGACCCGGGACCTCAGCGGGACATTGACGAAGCCAGGGTTGCCCGGTGGGTGGATTTATACTGCAAGAGCCGCAATATGAAATTAAGCAGGGAACAGGCCCAGGCGGTTCAAGGAATTGCCAAAGAGCAGTTCTCCATTCTTACCGGCGGTCCAGGATGCGGGAAAACCACAGCAACACGTGTCATGGTAAAACTGCTGGAAGCCATGGGCCTTCAGGTGGTCCTGGCAGCACCCACAGGGCGGGCAGCCCAGCGCATGACCGAGGTAATAGGCAGGGAAGCCAAGACTATCCACCGTCTTCTTGGATGGAAAGGGGGAAAGTTTAAGAAAAATGAGAAAACCCCTTTAAAAGCTGATTTTCTGGTGGTGGATGAATGCTCCATGCTTGATATCAATTTGACCGCTTCTTTGCTAAAGGCTGTGCCCAAGAACAGCCAGGTGGTTTTTATAGGGGATTATGATCAGTTGCCGTCTGTAGGTGCAGGCAATGTACTAAAAGATATTATAGCCTCGGGCCGGGTGGTTTGTTTCAGGTTAACCCAGGTGTTCCGCCAGGCAAAAGAATCTTTGATCATTAAATACGCCCATCAGATCAATCAGGGTGAGATGCCCTGGATAAGCTCTCCGTTCAAACATCCTGAGATTTGGCAGCAAAATGTTGACTGCCTGTTTATTGATTCAGATGAAGCCACCAAGGAACAGCTTGCATTTATTAACAGGGTTAAGCGGTTGCATAAAGATGGAGACCAAGAAAACGCACCTGAAGTGCGGGAACAAGACTTTTTTTACGAATTCAGAGTGAATGAGACAGGCTCCCCTTATGAAACTGAAATACAGGTACCAAAAAAATTTGCCCATGTTGATCTGGAACGTCTTGCCAATACCCAGGGCAGTATTGAAGAGCTCATGGCCGTAGTTAAAAAGGTTCATCCCTGGTCCTCTCTTCACTATGGGCTGTCAGCTCTGGATACAGTGAAAAAGCTTTACATGGAATGGATTCCCAAATACCTGGGAAAAGAGACTGAGATCCAGATTCTTTCCCCCATGACCCGCGGCAGCCTTGGTACCCTTACCTTGAACCGTGAAATACAGGAGACCGCCAATCCATTTACCAAAGGCAAACAGCAACTGACAGTTGGCCAAAGGGTGTTCAGGACCGGGGACCGGGTGATTCATAGGAAGAACAACTATGATCTTGGCGTGTTTAACGGGGATATCGGTACCATTGTGGAGATCAACACAATGGATGTCACCTGTGCGGTCAGGTTCTTCCCAGACAACAGGATCGTCCGGTACAAGCAGACCGATATCATGGAACTGGATCTGGCTTATGCCATTACCATACATAAATCCCAGGGGAGTGAATTTGAGGTGGTCATTATTCCGGTGCTGACCCAGCATTTTAAGATGCTGTTCCGCAACCTGATTTATACCGGGATAACCCGGGCCAAAAAACTTGCCGTGTTCGTTGGGACCAGAAGAGCCCTGGGTATGGCCGTAAGAAACCGGGACATCAGCCGCCGTCAGACCGCATTGCAAACACTGCTGGAAGAGTCTGTTGATTCCTTAAAATAATTGGGATATAAAAGTAAATTCTTAAGAGAACCTAATAGCCGGTATTCCCGGTTGCCAACCAAAAGGAAAAATATATGAAACGCGTTTACAAAGCCGCTTTGGTACTCATCTGTGCAGCAATGCTTCTCGGGTGTTCCAAACTCACCCGGGAAAACTATGATAAGATTGAAATGGGAATGACGTATGATGAAGTCGTTGCTGTTATTGGTGAGCCTGACTCCTGTGACGGGGCTCTGGGAACTAAAAAATGTATCTGGGGAACCGAGGCAAAAAATATCACCATCAGCTTCATGGCAGAAAAAGTGGTTCTCCCGTCCATGAAAGGACTTTAGGATACCTTTTTAAACATACCATAAGGTGATTGTTATAAATCATCTTTGAACATATACAGTTAGGAGATACATAATATGCAATTTATCGTGATCGGACGTGACGGAACAGACGAAAATGCTTTGGATCGGCGGATGGCTGCGCGGGAAGCACACCTTGAGACAGCCAAGAATATGCACGAGTCCGGCCGCTGGTTGTATGCGGCAGCTATCTTAAATGATGAAGGCAAAATGGCCGGGTCCGTGATTGTCTGCGATTTTGAATCTGAAGACGCCCTGCGTGAACAATGGCTGGACAATGAGGCCTATGTAAAAGGAAATGTCTGGGAAAGCATTGAAATCAAACGTGCGGCAGTGGCTCCGTTCTGGGCGCCTCAAGAATAACTTCTGGGGCCTGATAATATCGGGCTCATTTTTTATTGTGGGTTAGATAATACCGGATGAATTCAGGTATGTCGCTTTTCTTATCAAAGCGCAGATGAACCATGGCCCGGGTGACAGCAACATATATAAGATTGAATTCGTCCGGATCTGCCCCTGCAGCAGGTACTGGAATTCCGTCTTTCATTACAGGGGCAAAATCATCAAGAACAAGAACCTGTGGCCATTCAAGACCTTTGGATTTGTGGGCTGTGGTAAGCAAAACCCCATCCTGACCGGATGAAAGATCTTTTGCTTTTTCTTTCACCCGGTCCACCAAACTCGGCAGGCGGGAACGGTATTTTTCCACTAAACGGCACTGGGTGGCAATTTCAAAATCCTCAACAGTTCTGGCATAGGATTTCAACACGTCAAAGCTTTTAAACCCTTTGATGTATCCATCCCTGATCTTTTCTTTTTCACCACTGTAAAGGTAGTACACATCTTTTAGCCTTGGCAGGCTGTATCCGGCGACACCACCTGAAAATCCTATTGGGTGTTTTTCCATGAGGCGGACAGCTTTATCAAAAAGGGCGGCATTGGTCCGGGCAATAATTGTATATTGATCCGGATTCCAGGCGTTTTTTTGAGGTACAGGGGTCCCTTGAAGTGTTCGCTTTTCTTTTTTAAAGACCGACAAAATCATGTTGGCGGCCCTGGCTACATTGTTATCAAACCTAAAGCTTTGTGTCAGATATAGGGTTGACGTGGCATTAAACCGTTTCAGGCTGTCTTTTGCTCCCCTGAAACTGTAAACCTGCTGGTGCATATCCCCTACCAGGATCAGTGATGCAGGCTGCCTGTCAGGTGATGTCTGGCGGATCTGGGCAAAAACGATTGCAGCAATGACCGCATTAGTATCCTGGGCTTCATCTAAAAGGATGCAGTCATAGTCCAGAACAGGGCAGGATAACTGAAAGAGTTTGAGGTATCCGTCATGGAGCATTCCGATATCCGGGTTGGATCCATCGCACATCAGCCGGCCCAAAGAGTTGGCCTTGGTGACCAAATCCGGCATAGAGATTTTATTCTTTTTGTAAAAGGCCCTGGCTGTGCCGGGGATATGCCGGGTTTCGACTTTCGGGTCCTTTGAAACCAGAAACGCATTGAGGGTGTCTATGGTAAATCGGGCATCTTCGTACCGGTCCAAGTCAAGAGCTGCCATGACCTGGTTGGCTTTGAATCCCGGTACCAGGCGGTCTTTGTGTTGGAATCCTTTTGTTCTAAAGGCCAGGGCATGGGCTGTTCTTGCTGTAACGTTATTGGGAAACCTTCGGGCGGCTTCGGTCTGGACGCTTTTATTAAAGGCAATATACAAAAACCGAACATGGGGGCGTTTCCGGGTATAGGCCTCTAAAGTAGTGGTCTTTCCTGTACCGGCAAACGCCATTATTTTCAAGGTTTCGCCAGGATTCAGCTCGCAGTCGACAATTGCCTGCTGTTCTTTTGTCATCTGGTGCATGGCAAGCCTGGGACTACATATCTAAAAGGAATTTTGGAATGTTTTGTAATACAACTGCAGTACCTTTGGGCGATGGTCTTTTTCATAGTCCGGGCAAAATATCATGACCACAGACAAGTCACAATATATTACCCGTAATTATTTTAGCTTTGTTTATTGTCAGGCCAGTTCAGCACCATTGGGTGCCTTTTTGTCAGGCACCGCAAGGACAATGCTGCCATCCTGTCTTGCAAACCCTGTGACCAGACACTGGGACATAAACGGACCGATCTGCTTGGGTGGAAAATTGACAACTGCGACCACCTGCTTTCCTAAAAGGGTGTCAGGTTTGTAAAGGTCTGTAATCTGGGCACTGGACTTTCTGATGCCAATCTTCTCACCAAAATCTATTTTGAGTTTAAAGGCAGGCTTTCTGGCCTCAGGGAAATCTTGAACGTCAATAACAGTTCCTACACATAGTTTTACTTTGTGAAAATCTTCCCACTCAATTTGCTCCATGGCGGCTCCTTTAATCTGATGGTATCTTTTTGACGCCAGTTTATACCGGAGCACACCTACTGTATTGAACAAAATTGACATGGTTT
>JAKSAU010000903.1 GCA_022361535.1 Desulfobacterales bacterium | reverse complement strand
TTCGTCCAAATGAGTTCGTCTTATAAAATGTCCTAACGGAGTTATTCGGGGATCATCTTTGCTTGATAATTCCGGGCCATTGGTCTCAGCATCATTTTCCATCGACCTGAATTTGTAAATCGTAAATGGTTTCCCAAATCTTCCAATTCGTATTTGCCGGTAGAAAACGGGCCCTTTTGACCCCGTTTTGATCATTATGGAAATAACGATAATTGCAGGTAAAAACAAGAGAAAAGCAATGATTGAAAAAACGACATCGAGCATTCGTTTCAGGTTTTCCTGCCAGGGTATCATTATCCCATTGGAAATCTTAAAAAGCAAGCGGCCATATATCACATTCGTTTTAACATTCCCCGAAAGTAAGTCAAACAAATCCGGTATGCCCCAAATGGTTAGTGAGCTGTTTTGTAATGAAGTCAGAATTTTACTTATCAGATCGTGCTGTGAAGTTTCAATGGCAATAATTACCTCTTCGAGATCATGCTCTTGAATTATTTTAGGAAGATCATCAATGCTTCCCAGTTTTGATAAGTATTGTTCCAAAGGGTACTCGTCGTTTTGCTGAACACTTGCAAAGCCAATGAACTTATTGCCTGCCGGCCTGTATTGTGAGGTTAATTCCCAGTAAATACCCAAGGCATTTTTATCCCCTCCAATTAGAAGTGTGTTAAAGCCAATTTTTCTTTTATGAATCCGGTGGATAGTTCTTGTTGTTAATATGATCCGAAAGAAGAAAGTAAGGCTGAAATGTAGAGCAAAGAGTGTAAAAAACAGGCTATAGTAGTTTTTATAGGAAACAATAAAGTCATCAAGTAGTAATGTGAAGAAGATGATGATGACACCAACCAATGAGCTTAAAAAAGTTTTTCCCAACTCGAGTAAGCGTGATCTTCGGTATATATTATTGTAATATCCACTTAAATAATAGAATGTTAGCCAAAAAATGGGAATGATTAAAAGACCAAGATAAAAGCGATGTGTAAACTCTAAATCAACATAGGAACCAAACTTTTGAGGTTCGATAACCAATTTTCGGTAAATATAAAAAAGTGCCCAGCTCCCCGAAGCCGCGATATAATCGAAAAGCAAGTACTTAAAGACTTGAACTTTTTTATTCATTTCTGGACGAATTAAGTTTGGTCAAGCTGCAAAGCTATTGTTTTTACCTCTTGTTTGACTAACGATGAACAAAAAAAAATATTGCGATAAAGTAGACTTAGTTATATGCTGTAAAATAGGGTAAGGTAAAGCTGTTGTTTAACTTACTAAAAATCTATGTTTTACAGTTGGATGTTGGGGTATTTCAGTT
>JAKSAU010000561.1 GCA_022361535.1 Desulfobacterales bacterium | reverse complement strand
CATGCCATTTCCTGCTGTACAGGATATGGCCAATGGCAATAGGTAACAGCAATGTACAGTAAGTACCCACAAAATTGCGGTTGCCAATAGTACTTAAAGTTGAGTTTTGAGCCCAGGCAGCAGGAAACAGCTTTTCCAGGGCTGGCACAATATCTAACAACTGCAATACCCCTAGTAGGCTGATTAACGAAGCGCTGATTAACACGGCTTCAACCAGCCATGAGTTAAACCTGAAGCCACGATAAAACAAATAAAAAATAACCAGGTACAATAGCAGCGAAATAAGCCCTTCTGGGCTGTGCTTTATGCCCCACAGGCTAATTCGTTGATTTACAGAGGTAAAGTATGATGCTATCGATAAGGCGGCCATCGCCAGTAGAGTCAATTCTACAGCAGTGAATTTTTCAGGCAGCAGCTTTCCATGGAGTATTTGTCGTATGACAGCAATGCCGGTGATTATAATGGTAAAAATCAGTTTGCCTCGCTGATACACATCACCCTGCCAGGGGGTGATAATCATTGGCATTACTGCCAGCAGCATAAGGGCATAGCTTTCAATCTTATGTTCAAAATTAATTTTCTTTAGCATATCTTCATTAACATTCCTTTTATTTAATGCACTGCAAGAATTATACTATAGAGTTACTATAAATATGAATAATATTTTAACTTAATTTAGAAAAAATTAATACTAGCTATTTCTTTTTATGATACAATGTTTTCAGTCTAAAAAAATTCAAATAACGTCTTATTTTTAGGTTATTTTTATTTTGTTAAATATTACATAAAATAAAATATTTAAACTGTTGTTTTTTAGTGCTAAAATTCAAATCATATTAAGTTTTTTAGGACAATTTTTAGAAATTTATAGTAGGTGTTTAGATTGTATTTAAAATTTAAAAGGATAGCAGATTTTGGGCTTGCATTAGTTGGGCTTATAGTTTTATCTCCATTATTTTTAGTTTTAATAGTTGTAATAAAAGCTGATTCTAAGGGTCCGGTATTGTTTAAACAGAAAAGAATAGGCATACATAAATCACATTTTAATATCCTAAAATTTAGAACCATGAAAATTGATACTCCTAAAGATACACCAACTCATCTTTTAGAAAATCCAGATCAATACATAACAAAGGTTGGCAGATTTTTAAGGAAGACAAGCTTAGATGAACTGCCACAGATTGTTAACATATTAAAAGGTGATATGTCCATAATTGGCCCCAGGCCTG
>JAKSAU010000706.1 GCA_022361535.1 Desulfobacterales bacterium | reverse complement strand
TATGGTGTTAATGCCGATGATCTTGATAGAAGATACACAATATATGGTGGTTTTGACGAAAAACGCCTTGCCATGAATCCGGCGATCAATGCAGAATGAACGTCCGGGGCCGACAGAATCCCCGGGTATCAGAACAGGGACCCTGCATATAGGTCGCGATCCATCCGGGAGGGGATATGTCCGTAACCGTCGGTAAGAAATTCACGTTCAGGCAGCCGATCAGCGAAGAGATTTTCACCAGGAAGTACATGCTGCACGGCGAAGAGGCGCCCGAAGCGGTGTTCCGCGGCGTCGCCGACGAAGTGGCTTCCGCCGAGGCCGAGGGCATGCGGGCCGAAATCGCCGACCGGTTTTATGAGGAGATCGTGTCGGGCCGCTTCATCCCCGCCGGACGCATCCTGGCCAACGCCCGGCCGGACTCCCCGATGAAGAACTACAACAACTGCTTCACCATCGACGTCGAGGACTCCCTGGAAGCCATCTACGAGTCCCTGGCCGAGGACGCGGTCATCTCCAAGATGGGCGGCGGCGTCGGCTTCGACATCTCCAAGCTCCGGCCCAAGGGCGACACCCTCTCCCGGGGCGGCGAATCCTCCGGCGTGGTGAGTTTCCTGCGCATCTTCGACCAGAGTGCCAAGACCATTATGACCGGCGGGCAGCGCCGCAGCGCCCACATCGCCCTCTTGGACATCAACCACCCGGACATCGAGGAGTTCATCACCGTCAAGCAGGGCGACGGCAACAAGGAACTCACCCAGTTCAACATCTCGGTGAAGATTACCGACGAGTTCGTCTCCGCTGTCGAGGACGACCGGGACTTCAACCTCAGCTTCGGCGGCCGGGTCTACAAGACCGTGCGGGCCCGGGACCTCTACGACAAGCTGGCGAAGAACGCCTACCTGCACAACGAGCCGGGGATCTTCAACGCCGACACCGTCCAGCGCTACAACAACGGCTACTGGGCCTTCAAGATGGACCGGGTGAATCCCTGCGGCGAGCTGGTGATGCCCTCCTACTCCCTCTGCTGCCTTTCGGCGATCAACCTTACCAAGTTCGTCACCGATCCCTTCGGCGACGCCCCCGGTTTTGACTGGGAGGGCTTTGCAAAAACCGTGGCTGCGGCGATTCGGTTCCTCGACAACGTTCTGGACGCCACCGCCTATCCCCTGGATAAAATAGAAACCTTCAGCCGCCGGTGGCGCCGGATCGGCCTGGGATTCACCGGCCTGGGGGATCTTCTCTGCATGCTCAAAGTCCCCTACGGATCGCCCGAAGGACTGGAGTGGTCCGAAAAGATCGCCCGGGCTTTGCGGGACAACAGCTACACCGCCTCCGCCGATCTGGCGGAGGAGAAGGGTGCCTTCCCCGCCTACGACGAAGAGAAATTTCTGGCCGCC
>JAKSAU010000192.1 GCA_022361535.1 Desulfobacterales bacterium | reverse complement strand
GCGGAAATACACCAGCGATTTAAACAAACCGTTGCCCATTTCGATGTTAGGAACGGCCAAGACATCCGCCTGCCCGGCGACCGGACTGTCGATACCCTTGAGTTTCGCCGCTCCCGGCGAGACGGCATTGTCGAGCGCAAAAGGCCCATCAACATGCGCGTTCTCAATCTCGCCGGACATGGCGCGTTCAACGATTTGACGCGAAAGCTTAGTACTCGGCATCGTGTCCATGACACTTTCCGAGCCCGATAGCATCGCGACCTTGGGTGTTGCGTAACCCAATGTACGCGCCAGATCGACGGAATTTTTAACGATGTCCATCATCGTCCGTTCATCCGGCGCAACGTTGACCGCACCATCGGTGATCATCAATGCCTTGTCGGAGCCGGGCGCGGTCATATGAAAAACATGACTGATCCGCCGATCCGTTCTAAGACCGGCATCCCGGGCAACGACGGCCCGCATCAAGGAATCCGTATGGATTTGTCCTTTCATAAGGGCCCGCACTTCGTCATGCGACGCAAGCTGCGCCGCGGCGTCCGCCGTCGGTGCTTCGGGGTCTTTATCGACAATGCGAAACGGCGACACATCCCAATCGATCTCCCTTGCCAAACGCTCGATATCGGCTTTGTTGCCGATCAACGTCGGGACGATCAAATTGGCTTCGACCGCCTGCTTCACGCTTTCAAGCGCCACCGGATGATCGGCCCCTGCAATCGCCATGGGGACCGGTTCATAACCGTGCGCTCGGGCCATGAGATCCGCAGGCACTTCAAAAGGTGCAGTGCTCAGCATAGAAAAACTCCCCAATCAAATATCATTCAATATATCCGTGGACGATGGACGCGTGCCACCTTCCACCTGTTTCACAAGATCAACAAGAGCGGCATTCACCGGCACGTCGATCCCTTGCGCTTTGGCGCGCGCGACGACATGGCCGTTGATGAAATCGATTTCCGTCTTGCGGCCTTTTTGCATGTCTTGCGCCATGGAAGGTCGCTGACTGTCATCGCGGCGTTCCATCTCGTCGAAG
>JAKSAU010000507.1 GCA_022361535.1 Desulfobacterales bacterium | reverse complement strand
GCTGAGGCAAGGGCACTAACACTAGCCATGGGCGCATCGCCTGCAACCTTTACTGCAGGCAGCATTCCCTGGACAGCAACCTTTGTTGCCCTGGCCACAGACGGCCCTATCAAAGAACTTGGCGAGCGCCTGGGAACTGCAGTAAAAAAAGGCAAAAACCCAGCCCGGATCCTAAACAAACTCTCTGATAAATGGCGGCAGAACGGAAAGAAAATCCATCTAATTTCAGACATTGAAGCTGCCCTTGCCTGCGGAAAGCAACGGGAGGTAGATCTGTCCCTGCTCCAGGAAGCGTATGACCTGATTACCCAAGAGCGCACCTAGGTTTCACTTCTTCACAAGAACAAACACTTACAGCCGGGAGCCTTGCCCGGCTGTTTCATTCAAATCCAGCAAAATTGTATACTGCGAAACATTGAATTATGCACATAGGCTCGTTTGTCCTAAGAAAAAGGCATCAGGCGTATTTTTGGAAAAAATATGGCAGCCGTTTCTTAGGGTAAACAAGCCGGTATTTGTAATTCCGATCCCCCTCCCAATCACCAACAAATCCTTGACATAATTCAAACCACTGTTTATTGAACAGGTGTTAAGCGCAAATATGTTTACATTGCAATAACAAGGTAAACCCTATGAAATCACTTAAAAATAAAACCGTGTATATCACCGGCGGTTCATCCGGAATAGGCCTTGCCACAGCCAGGCTGATTACATCTCTTGGCGCAGATGTTCTAATCATGTCAAGGTCTGCTGAGAGGCTTGACCTGGCATGCCAAGTCATTGAGCAGGAAAGACAAAACAAAAAACAAAAAATTATGGCTTTGGGTGTGGATGTAGGAGATCACAACCAGGTCCAAGAACAGATGGAAATTGCCGTGAAAAAATTCGGTGCGCCGGACATTCTCATTCTCAGTGCCGGAATCAATACGGCAGCCGATCATTTTGAAAACATCACCCACGACATGTTCAACCAAGTGATGAAAGTGAATGTCAATGGTGTAAGAAACGTTGTTTATGCCCTGCTCAATCCAATGAAAGAAAGAAAAGGGCATGTGGTGATACTGTCATCTGCAGCAGCACTGTTCGGCATGTTTGGTTACACCGCCTATGCCACCTCTAAATCCGCCCTCATGGGATTTGCTGAAAGCCTGCGCTATGAAATAGCCCCTCTGGGCATGGCTGTCACTATTGTATTTCCACCAGACGTGGATACCCCCATGAATGACAGTGAAGCTAAAACCCTTCCGCCCCAGGGCAAGGCCGTAAAAAAAATGGCTGGATTGCTCACCCCGGAATTTACTGCCAAAGAAATTGTCAGGGCCATCGAAAGAAAACAATACTTTGCTATTCCAGGCTACCAGACCCGGTTTTTATATTTTCTTCACAGAATTTCTAATGGGTTTCTGTCACGACTGGTTTCAGATTTCATTATACAGCGGGCTGCAAAACAACATTTCCAGGAGAAAAAAGTGCCATGACACCATTTTCAGGACAACGCAAAGTTATTATCAGGGCCTGTGATACGTATGACAAAGAAAAGATCAGGGTAATTATCCAGGAAGGTATCAAAGAACTGGGGCTAACCCCGTCAGGAAAAATCCTGATCAAACCGAATATCGTTACAGCCAACAAAGATTATATCCACCACAGTTTCACGGAACCAGCCATGCTGGAATCTATGGTGCAGTCGCTTAGGCAAAATTTTGGCCAGACACAGATTACCATTGGCGAATCCGGCGGCATAGGTATGCCCACCCGGATGTTTTTTGCCGAATCCGGCATCCGGGAGATGGCAGACAGCCTTAAGGTTCCGCTTAGAGACTTTAACGAAGAGCAGGTCGAAACCGTGGCGCTTGACCGGGGCAAATGCCACAAGACTATGGAGGTTGCAAAATCCCTTTACGAAGCCGAATTCAAAATCTGGATGCCCAAGCTCAAGTTCCACATTGTCACGGACATCACCAATACGCTTAAACTCAACATCGGTATCCTCAATCACAAGGAACGCTTCTTATTTCACGACGACCGCCTCCACCACAAGATCGTGGATATGCTCGAAATCGGATACCCTGACCTCATTGTTTCAGATGCCATTACCATTGGCAGGGGATTTGAATCCAGCCCCTACCCGGTCCATCTCGGTGTCATCCTTATCTCCAACGAACCGTTGGCCTGCGACATGGTGGCAGCAAGAATCCTGGGATATGACCCCAAAAAGGTACGCCACCTGGTTGAAGCCGAAAAAAGGGGGTACGGAACGCTCAACGAGAATGAGATCCAGGTCACCGGGGATATCACCATCCAGGAATTGAGAGAACGGATAAAAGATGTGGATTCCCCGTTCCAAGACTTGAATAAGCTGGACACCCCTTTAACCTTTTATGAAGGGATGAACCCTGAATCAGGCAATCTTTGTTATGGCGGCTGTACCTGCTCGATCAAAGGGGCGCTTGGCACGGCTGAGAAACGCTCACCAGGCACTTTAAAATCTGCCAGAAAAGCCGCCCTTGTCATGGGATACTACGAGGGAGATGTCATCCACCCAGACGGCCCGGTCTTTCTTATTGGCACCTGTGCCGGGGTCAGTGGACGTTTGGCTGCCCCAAAAGTCATCCGTATCAAAGGATGCCCGGTAAAGGTCAAAGACTTGATGATTCTGCTTCTCATCCGACTGAACATCAAAAGCCCGGTATTTGATCTGCGCAACCTTGGGCTGCTCATGTATCATTCATTGGTATCGGCCTGGATGAAAGTCACCATCCCGTTCAGGAAATCAGCCAGAATTACAAATAAAGAACAAGGAGTCTACCATGCCCGTCACAGAAACTGAATTGTCTGAACTGAAGGAAAAAGCCAAAGAAATCCGTAAAGATATCATCGACACTACCGTGGCTGCTGGCGGCGCCCATATCGGTGGCGCCTTGAGCATGGTGGAAATTATGACCATCCTCTATCACAAGTATCTCAATATCAGGCCGGACCATCCCCAATGGGAAGACAGGGACCGGGTGGTGGTATCAAAAGGCCATGCAGGTGTCGGCATTGCCCCGGTGCTTGCCGGTAAAGGCTATTTTCCCAAAGACGCCTTGTCTACATTCAACCAGTTCCAATCCAGGTTTGGCATGCATTTAGATTCACTCAAGGTAGACGGCGTGGATGTCTCTACAGGCTCGCTGGGCCACGGGCTTCCCATAGCATTAGGTATGGCCTTAGGAGCCAGACTCCAGAAAAAGGAATGGAAAACCTATTGTATCTTAGGAGACGGAGAGTGCAACGAAGGGTCAATCTGGGAAGCTGCCATGGCGGCAACCCACTTCAAAGTCACCAACATGATCACCTTTGTAGACCGGAACCGACTTATGATCGACGGTGCCACAGAAGAAGTCATGGGGGTTGAACCCTTTTGCGATAAATGGCGTGCGTTTGGGTTTATTGTCAAAGAAATCAACGGACATGATTTTGCAGAGCTTGGCCAGGCTATTGATTTTGCTTTGAATCAAGATGCGTCACCAGTGGTCATTATCTGCAATACGATTAAAGGCAAGGGGGTCAGTTTCATGGAAAACGAGGTCAAGTGGCACTATGGGAGTATGAACTCTACGCTGGCAGATCAGGCCAAGGCAGATGTAGAGGCCGGACTGAACTAACCCCAAAAAAACCTTTTGGAGAGATAACATGGCAAAAGAAATTACCGGAACCACATGGACTGTTTATGATTCTGACACCCTGACCCAAGCAGAAATATACGGCCAGGTACTATGTGACCTTGGAGATGTACATCCTGAAATAGTAGGGCTTTCAGCAGATCTTGCCAATTCAACCAAGATTGGAAATTTTGGGAAAAAATACCCTGACCGCTTTTTCAACGTAGGCATTGCCGAGCAGAATCTGTTCGGTATAGCAGCAGGTCTTGCCAAATCAGGTATGCTACCATTTGTTTCCACCATGGCTGCCTTCGTGACCATGAGGGCGGCAGAGCAGGTCCGCACTGACATATGTTACCAAAACCTGAACGTAAAAATCATTGCCACCCATGGCGGTACAAGCTTTGGTCCAGCAGGTTCCACCCACCACTGCACTGAAGATATCGCTATCACCAGGGCCTTTCCCAATATGACTGTTATTGTACCAGCAGACGGGGTTGAAACCGCAAATGCTGTTAAAGCCTGCATTGAACATGAAGGGCCGGTTTACATCCGTATCGGCCGCGGATTTGAACCAGCCTATTACAAAGATGAAGAATACGGATTTCAAATTGGAAAAGCTGTCGAGATCAATCCAGGTACGGATCTGACCATCATTGCCGCAGGAATCACAGTCCTCCAGGCTGCAGAAGCCGCAAGAATCTTAAAAGAAACAGATGGACTGTCCATCCGGGTGTTGAACATGCATACCATCAAACCCTTAGATGAAGATACCGTCTTAAAGGCAGTGGAGGAAACCCGGCGCATCATTACTTTTGAAGATCATAATGTCTTTGGCGGATTGGGATCTGCTGTAGCAGATGTGATTGCAGCCTCTGGTAAAGGCTGCGCCTTTGAAAAGGTAGGTATTCCGGACTGTTTTGCCATTGTTGGATATCCCGAGGATCTTTATTCCCATTACGGCTTGGACGCCAATGCCATAGTGGAAAAAGTACGAGAAGTCATGGGCCGGGATTTTGAAGAAGATGAAGACTGGGAAGACGAGGTATAAACCAATGACACTTTCAAAAGAATTGATGGCCTCCCGGATTCTTCTCAGGGCAGTATTGCCGGTGGCAAAAGTTGTTGTGGAAGATATCCCTTCAATGACTTCTGTTTTTGCTGGAGTGACAGCCAGCTTCCAGATTAAAGCGAAAAACGGGGACGATTATATTGGTGCCGGACTTAAAGTTACAGACGGTCAGATGGAATGGACTGACAGCATCATGGATCATCCTGATATCTGTTTTAGCTTCTCCACCCCTTCTGCCATGAATGCATTTTTGACAGGTGGTTTGGCGCTGCCCAAAATAAAGGGTCTTACCAGGCCAGGGCTTCTCTTCAAATTTATCCGCCTGCTGCTCAGCCTTAAAATCCTCATGCCGGACAACCGGCCTGAAAAGAAAGAAAAGGTCCGGTTGAAAGTAAAACTGGTCATGTACATGATCACCACGGCCCTATCCCAGTACAACAAGGCAGGTGACCCGGACATGGCCAAGTGGACCGGGATGCAGCCGGACCGTATCTATCAGATGTCCTGCGAACCTGAAGGGATTGCTGCATATTTAAGAGTCAAGGCAGGGAAATCAAAGGCAGGCCGGGGATATTACAAGCGAAAGCTTCCCTTTGTCCACATGAAACTCAACGGAGCACAAAATGCCCTGCCAGTGTTCCTAAATGAAGTGGAGTTTGTGGAAGCTATTGCCAAAGGTTATGTCTTTGTGGAGGGTTCGCCTGAATATGCTGCAAAAATGAACGACTTCATGCAGCGTATCCAGGCACTGATTACCTGACGGATAGTGTAAAAAAATCAACTTACGGATGTATAATCTATATCTTTTAAAAAAAGTATGTACCCCAATATATTGTGGTGGTCTTAGAATCGAGAACATGAGCATTTATAGACATATGTGTCGTTCATTACCTAAATCACAAATTCGCAGAAATAAGTAATTTCAGTGTGTTGAATATTGATAATAGTCCTGTTCTTTGAATCCTGCATTTAGGGAGATCGTTTTTGACATAGTTTACAGTGGAAATTGTTGCTGATACCCCACCACAAAGCTTCTGTTATTGAATACTGCTTTTATATCGGCTTGGGCGAACATCTATACCAAAAATCAACGCTTCTCTAGAAAAAGTAATTTTGTTTTTTATATTGTATTATTACTTTTTATTTCTCCACTTCTTTTATATTATATTTTTTTCAAACTATTAAAAGTAATTGCGAATTGAGCGATGAATTACAAAAAACGAATTTATCAGGTGATGAATTATATTGCCAATAATTTAGATCAAAATCTTTCAGTGGAAGAAATTGCTGAAGTTGCTAATTTTTCGACATTCCATTTTCACAGGATTTTTAAAGCCGCTGTCGGTGAAACCATAGGTGTTTTTACAAAACGCTTGAGACTTGAAATGGCTGCAAATCGTTTAATATCTCATTCGTTAAATCCACCAACAATTACAGATATCGCTTTTGAATTTGGATTTTCAAGTTCACAGAATTTCGCAAAAGCATTTCGAAAGCACTTCAAACAAACACCTTCAGAATTTAGAAAAAGCAAGATTGGAAACAAAAAAAGCAGAAACGGAAACGCTTTGTCAATTCAATCGGTATATAGTCGATTTAGCGTGGAGAATCGAGGACGGATAAATGAAACTATAAAGAATGTGAGGATCAAAAACGTATCCCAATACCATGTGGCTTATGTCCGTAAATTGGGTAACTATGACACACTTACCCATGATAACGCATTTGAAGAATTGATGAAATGGGCCATCCCCAAAGGGCTCTGTGAGACTGGAAAATTTTTTGGTGTATATTGGGATAATCCCGAAGTAACACCAAAAAATAGGTGTCGAGTGGATGCCTGTATTAGTTTGCCGCCTTTCCATAGTACAGGAGATACCATTGGAAGTCAGGTTATTGGTGGTGGTCGATACGCTGTATATAGAGTTGAAGTTATTGATGACAGCTTCAAACAGTCTTGGGATGAATTATTCTCATGGATAGTGGCAAACGGGTATGAATGCCACGATAGTCCTAATTTTCAGCAATATCTGAATGATGGACGATATCACCCTGAAAAAGTATGGATAGTCGATCTGTATGTCCCATTGATTCCGTTTAATATCTGAGTTCTTAGTTTAACAAAGGGTTATAATCATGCAAGATTTCAAAAATAAAGTGGCTGTAATTACAGGAGGTGCAAGTGGCATTGGTTTAGGCCTTGCTGAGCATTGTGTTGATCTGGGAATGAAAATTGTTCTTGCAGATATTGAAGAAGCCGCTCTATTCTCAGCAACAGAAAAGTTGAAGTCAAACGGACATGTTGCTTTGCCCATACTCACGGACGTGTCTAAACTTGAAGACGTTAGTATGCTGGCAGTTAAAACGATTGAACATTTCAACCGGGTAGATCTTTTATTTAACAACGCTGGAGTGGCTTCAGGAGCATCTATATGGGAAAACACAGCAAAAGATTGTGAATGGGTTATTGGTGTTAATTTGTTGGGAGTTATTCATTGTATCCGAAAATTTGTTCCAATTATGCTGAAACAAAATAATCCCTGCCACATTGTAAACACATCATCGGTGACAGGAATTTCAACATATCACCCTTCATCTCTTTATCATTTAACCAAACATGGGATTCTGGCACTGTCAGAGCAAATTTATCATGAATTGAAAATGAAGGGTGCTAAAGTCAACATTTCAGTATTGTGTCCAGGATTTGTGAATACAAAAATTTTGGATGCAGAGCGGAATCGTCCAGCTCATTACAAAAATGATATGTCAAATATCCAAAAGCAATCTGAAACAGACGAAATAGAGCAAACTTTTCGAAAAATGATTGAAGAAGGTATGTCTCCTGCCCAAGTTGCACAAATCACATTTGAAGCAGTTAGGAAAGAACAGTTTTATATTTTTACGCACCCTGATGAGATAGGTCTTGCCCGTTTAAGATTGAAAAATATTTTAGAAATGAATAATCCTGTGCTGCCACCATTTGAATAGTTTTCAGAAAAAAGAGGATATCTAACATCCAAATAATAATGTGTTATTCAAACCTTAGATAAAGACCGATTATTTGAAGTAATAAAACGAAAACCGAAGCGAGGATTTATTATGATTGACCCTGAACTAAAAGATAAAGTCGTATTGGTTACCGGAGCAAATCATGGGATCGGAGCTTCAACGGCAAGGATTTTTGCTGATCAAGGTGCTAAAGTTTTTTTAACCTATTTTCGTGAACCATGTGAGTACTCAGACAATGAATTAAAGACAGCAAAGGTTAAAGGAAAAGGTGGCGAACTGCTTTACCGCGCTAACCAGCAGCAAACAGCAGACTCTATTATAGATTCAATATCTTTATCAGGAGGAAAAGCAGCAGCAAAAGAAATAGATTTGTCAGATCATGAGAATATCCCTAACCTCTTTAATGCTTGCGAAAATGAATTTGGTTCAGTTGATATTTTGATAAACAATCATACCTATTGTGCTCTTGATACTTTTGATCCTGCCCTTGAAAATTCAGAAGGATTCGGGATTCATCTTGTCTCTCAAAAGGACATAGATGTTAACTTTTCAGTAAACACTCGTTCATATGTTCTAATGATGTCAGAATATATTGATCGCTTCCTGAAACGTAAAGCTAATTGGGGAAGAATTATAAATATCAGTACGGATGCAGCCCATGCCCATGAAGCGAATGTCAGCTACGCTGCAAGCAAACATGCCATTGAGTCATATAGTAGATCAGCAGCTATTGAAATGGGCAAGTATGGAATAACGATAAACATAATAGCGCCAGGTCCAATACAAACAGGATATCTTAATCCTGAAGAAGAATCTTTCATTGCCGAAAAAACGCCTTTACGACGTATCGGCAGGCCGGAGGATGTGGCGGACGCGATACTTCTTCTGGCCTCTGAACAGGCGCATTGGTTAACGGGGCAACTGCTGTATGTGGGGGGTGGGTGGCGAATGCATCAATAATTATGAAAAAATGAAAGGAGGGAATATTGAACTCAGAGATGATAAAAGAAAGCCTAAGGAAATATTCAGAAGCATTAACTTTTAATTATCCTGCTGTTGGTTGGTATTTTTCTTCTGAGAAAATAGATAATTCATTTGTTTTTAGAAAAAACAATTGGGTATGCATGTTCATGTATATGAAAATGGTTATGAACAGTGGGAAAAGAATCCGTTTCTCTGAAGATTATGATAATGCTTGTGATGGGCCTGCATCATACTTTGGTTTTACCGAAATTGATAAAAATGTAGGTGAGTTTCTCACAGAGACTGAACGTGTTTTTAAAAATATCGAAATTTCAAAAGCATATGTCAGGGAGACCGCAACTCTTATTCAACCACCAAAAGGCAAGTATCTATACATGGAAAAACTAAAAAACATAGAAAATGATAAAAAAATTGAGGTTGTAAATATATTCCCTGCTAACCCGCCCAACTTACTGAAACTTGTATCCTTGTCAAACTACGATAGGTTTTCTAATGATAATGCGTATACGCCCTTTTGTTCAGCTTGTCAGGGTGTATTTACAATCCCATATAATGAGGGATTTAAAAAGAAGCCTAAAAGTGTCATCGGCCTCTTCGACATCGTGGCCACAAAATTTTTGCCAGATGATATGTTAGCATTCTCAGCGCCTTCAAATCGATTTGTGGAAATGGCAAATAATATTGAAGACAGTTTTCTTGATAAGAATTTTGAAAATCCGTCGAATTTTTAAATTAAATACATACCATATAATTCGATGAATGGAGCTAATAGTGCCTGATTTGACCATTAATAAGATTGAGCAGAGTATTAAAGATCGTAAAAGGTTGCATATGACCTTTCTAAACAACGTAAAATCCTACAAAACTTTTCTTGATTTAGAAGAACAGGCATTTCGGGACGGAGCACTAAGCAAAAAATCAAAAGAACTCATGGCCTTATCTATTTCTTTAGTTACAAAATGTGAACCATGCATGGAATGGCATCTTGACCAGGCCATGAAAGCAGGGGCTACGGATGATGAAATTTATGAAACCATCGATGTGGCCATTGAGATGGGCGGAGGACAAGCAGGGGCTTATGCACGTTTTGTTTTAAAGGCATTAGAATATTTTAAGGATACTCGTAAATAAGTCACTCAGGTTTCATTTGCTGAGGAAACACGAATACATTCTTGTTTTTTAATTAGAGGTTATCATGAAAGATGACGACCAAAACAACTATAGGAAAATAAAATATGGTAATAACTTCAATAGGGAGTTAACAAAGGCCGCCTATGAGAATTCTAAAAATAGAAAATTCCGTGAATTTGTACCGCAACATGAAAATCTTGTGGAGGTGAAAATCAAACAAGCCATGTACGATGGGAAATTCGATAATTTACCAGGAAAAGGCAAACCCTTAGACTTCACTAAAATGTCCAATATTCCAGAGCACCTTCGAGCTGGGTATCAAGCCCTGAAAAACGCTGGTTTTGTTCCTGAAGAAGTTATATTAAAAAAGAAAATGGAACTACTTAAGATAAAGATCAATGAATGCACTGATAACGAAGAAAAAAATCAATTAAAGAAAAAATTCGTAGATGTTTCAAATAAATTCTATTTTTACATGGATTACAATAAAAATTTGAAATAAAATTTGGTTCGAACCTATTTTAATAAGGAAGATAACTACTTCCGCCAGTTCACCCTAATGCTTAATTTAATTGTAGTAGTTCGGATTTGATCTATCTGTCTCGCTTTTTAGATGGTTGTCCACCCCAGATTATCACAGTACTTCTACTTTTTTGAAATTATCAAACCTCGAGCAATATTAATTGAATCACCCCATTTTTTATTCCTATGATTCCAAATTTTATAGTAAAGCACACTTATGGTATTATCTGTCGCTTTTGCTCCAAATGACCAGCCACAAGATATGTGTACTCAAGATCTTTTAAATTTATAGGCTAAAGATCAAGATTCGCAACACAAACCAGTTATTCAGGGTTTGTTGATGGTCAAAACTTTATGGCTTTCCATTGTATCTAATTTATCTTGTCTTTTGAGGACAGGAATGATTATCTCAATAAGGTAAGTCAAAAGGTATTGTTACAAGAGGCCAAGGAGTGCTTTTAAAGTTTTTTCCTGGCTCGGCAATTATCACCAAAAGAAATAGGATATCAGATTGTGAGTATAGATGTTCAAATAGGTACACAAGAGCTTAAAAAGGAAATAGCCAAAGAGCTTAAGGGGTTTTTTAGTGATGATTTTATGGACGAGGTGGGGCTTGATCGAATCCTGGTGCCCTTAGATATAGGATCTGCAATACGAGATTTAACAAATGACGAATTTGAAGCGGAGCGTCTGGATTTAAACCAAGAGGTTTTGGCTAGAATAATCAGGCATGATGTAAAAAAGACTCTCATCCTTTCTTCTCGATTTTATACTGAAGAGTTCGATAACCTTACCCGATCTGTTTATTTTCAGCATGAACAAGTACATCTATATAATGACCGGCCACCACAGAAAGAGTTCAACATCAAAGGCTTGTTGATAAATGACTCAAACTGGCTTTATGATGAATATCTGGCCTACTTTCTCTCCTGGAAAAGTTTATTCGATGCCCTGAAAATTGAAGTTGATAGTTTAGAGCAATTGTACTCTTTTATGCTTGAAGAACATGGCAAAGACATTAAGAATATTGATCATTATTTAAGTATAGTAACAGATCTTAGAGCTTCCATTAAAAGCGGCGAGATACCCTTTGATGAAGGCTTTGCTCAGATTAAACAACTGATTAATGACTACCTGCTCAAAATTGTTATTGTTGCAGCATTGTTATTAAGCAAGCAAAAGACGTTTGATGATATCGCTCAGGAGTATACTTTCCCAGATGAGGTTGTATCTTTGTTAATTGAATTTCAAGCACGTGAAGAGAATTGGCCGAATTGGATTGAAGACCACCGCCCATTAGAAAATGTTTATAGTTGTTTTGGAGTCATTTTTGTTTCTGTTGGAACAGAAGATGAGGGCATTTCTCTCGTATAAGATGTATGAATTCACGCTTTGAGTTCACACATCTTAAGTTCTTTGAATAAAGGATATCCAAAACGTTAATCCTGCTTGAAAAAAATCTCATAGGCCTTTTTGGCACCGACCTCAATGAGTGCCTCCGGATCATCTACAATTTCAGATAAGGAATTATTGTGGCACAAAGAGACCAGGCCATGAAGCTGACCCCATATAATTGTCATGAACAGGTCTGGATCTTCGGGTATATTATACCCATGCCCTTTAAGTTCTGTTGCGCAGCGGTACAGCAGGGCCACGCTCTGCTCGCTGGATTCTTTTTCCTCTAATGCCAGTGCTTCTAAAGGTGAGTCCACATAGTCTGCATACTTGGGGGTGGGCATATCAAACATGATGGAATAATAGTTGGGCATCTCAAGGCCATAGGTAATATATGCTTTCATCATCAACCAGACCTTTTCCGACATATCACGGCCTTTTTCATAACCTACAAGCAGCATCTCATATAATATCCTACCGGCCCGCAAACGGATGGCAATATTAATCTCATCCTTGTTTGCATAATAATTATAGAGATTCGCAGCTGTCATCCCCACCCTGGAGCCAATCTTGCGCATGGAAAGATTCTGGTACCCCTCCTCGTTAATAATGTCTGCGGCAATATCAAGAATCTTTTCCCTGGTTTCGCTTATCTCAGCGTCATTCATTGAATTTCTTGGCATTGATATATCCTGTCATATTTAAACTGAGTTAAACATCAACCTGCCTCTATATAAGGTTTAACAACCATAAAGTTTGCACTCAGGCTCGTTTACCCTAAGAAAAAGGCGTCAGGCGTATTTTTGGAGAAAATACGGCAGCCGTTTCTTAGGATAAACGAACCGGTATCCGTATCTACCTTTGCCTTGACCTGTACATTTATTCCGGTAACGCTTTATTGTGTTTGCATTTCAGGCCGATCCCCTTGCCTAAAGAGGCAAAGCAGGCCATGCAGGCCTCACACTCAAGGATGTCCGCTTCATTACCGGTTAATATCTTTTCAGCAGTTTTGGGGTCGCATATCATCTGACGGCCAATGGCCACCATGTCTGCACCGGCTTTCAGGGCATTTTCTGCAGCTGCCAACGCCCCAAGTTTTCCCACTGTGATCACAGGTATTCCACATTCAGACCTGAACTGAGCAGCCAGGTCTGTTACTGCGCCAGCTTGCTCATCCTTGCCAAAAGCAGAGGTGGTCATCAGGGCTTTTGCCTCTCCATCTACTTTCCAGGAGCCGGTGACAGCAAGAGAGAGATCCAGGACATCCACACCTGCCTTAACGAGCAGTTTTCCTGTGACCAGTGTATCATCCACGGTCAAGCCCCCGTCCAGGTTCTCCATGACATTGAGACGGAAAAATATGGGATAGTCCTGTCCTAAACTTTCCCGGACCGCTTTGACCACTTCAACAGGCAGGGCAGCTCTTTTTTCAACACTTCCACCATATCTATCCGCTCGATGGTTTGTCAGGGGTGATAAAAACTGGCTGAGCAAATAAAGGTGTGCGCCATGGATCTCTACTCCGTCAAAGCCAGCCTTTTTTGCCCGGCCACAGGCCTCAACAAATTCCTGGATCAAAGTCTTTATATCCTGTTCAGTTGCAGCAAACGGTGCAATTCCGGGCCGGCAGGCAATACCTGAAGGAGAAAGCCCTGTTTTAGGCAAATCAAAAGGCCAGGCTTTACCTCCGGCATGGTTGATTTGGATCACCGCCATGGCACCTTTGGCTTTTATGGCCTTTGCAAGTTCGGTCATCCCAGTGATCTGCTCATCGTTCCACAACCCTATACCACCCGGAACAATCCGTCCTTGAGGACTTACGGCAGCGGCTTCAACAATCACGATACCCATATGACCGGACCTGGCTTCATAAAAGCGCATCACATCTGGTGTAGCCTGGCCGTCCTGTGTTCCGTAATTGGTTGTGAGGGGCGGCAAAACAAGCCGGTTCTTAATCGGGATACCTTTTATCTTGAGTTGATCTTCCAGCTTATTCATAACTTTTCCTCGTATTTTAAATTATCTTTTTACACCTGCAGTATGCTTAAGTCTTGCTAAAATGAAACCCAAAAGACTATTTTACGGCTACAACCGCAATTTCAGGTGAACCTGTTTCCAAAGGCTTGCCAGCCACGTTTCCATATAGCGAATCAATTTTGAACCCATTTTTCTCAAATTCCTGCTTAAGAGATTCAGGACTGAAATATTGGAGCCAATTATACACCACACGCACTTGTGTGTCTTCGACTATGGTGTACTTGTCCAGCATCACCTTTTCTTGATCATATTTAAATGTATTTACAAAGCAGTAGTAATCGTTTGGTGCCCAGAACCCGTTTAATTGGTTTAATTCATAGATTGCAGCTTCCTGGCGCTGGGAAAAACTATCAAGGGAATAGACATCAAGGAGTACAGCGCCTCCCGGTTTCAACAGTTCTTTAAACTTTATGAGCATGTTCTTTCTTTGATCCGGGCTTAGTGCACAAAAATCGCACATGATCATCGTGATTAAATCAAACCGGGCTGAAGTATCAAACTCAAGGTAGTTCATGCATACATAATTAATATCAAGGTCTTTTTGCTTTGCAGTTTGCTTTGCATAACGGATGGAATTTGGAGAGAAATCAATTCCTGTCACATTTGCCCCCTGCTCTGCCAGCGGCCCTGCATACAATCCCGGCCCACAACCGAAATCAGCAACCATTGACCCTTTTTTCAAACCGAATCGTTCAATGATCCATTTTTTGGATTCATCAATAAACGCTTTATTCCTGGATGACATGTCCACATCAGGCTTCAAATGGTATTCAAGCATCTTTTGTGATGTATGAGGATCTGCCCAAAGGTCTTCTGCCGTATAAAACTCAAATGGTGCCGGCCGTGTATTTATCTGTTTTAATTCCTGAAACATTATATGTTCTGCCTTGAAAATTTTGTTAAGTGTTAGAATTAATATCGCTTAATGCTTTATTTCAATTAATCTTCAGCTTTGCAACCTAATTTACCCGAGAACCCCTGACAGATTTTATTTAACTAATGAATACTGCGATCTGTTTTTTACGTTTCATTCCATTGGTAAATTGGTTATGGTTAAATCGTCAGACCATTTCTTTAAAAGCTAAAAGATCTAAAACAACTATATATAAAGGAGTCCCTATGTACCTTCCTAAAAAATACACCAATTTTGCAAAAGACTATCCTGATGTTTTTAAATCCTACAAAGAATTGGGTACCCTTGTAAGAGAATCGGGGCCGTTGGACGAGAAAAGCCAGAACCTTGTAAAGCTGGGGATTGCAGTGGGTGCAAATTCAAGGGGTGGGGTCATGTCGCATACCAGAAAGGCGCTTGAAGCCGGTGCCACAAAAGATGAGGTAAAACACGCTGCTCTTTTAGCCCTGTCCACAACAGGGTTTCCCAATATGATCGCAGCTATGTACTGGGTGGACGAAGTGCTTGAAAAAAGTGACGATTAAATCTGAACAGAACCCAGAGTAGTAAAAATAATATAGCCCCGGCCGAAATATATCCGACCGGGGCTATTTGGCTTACCTAAAAGACCAGCTATATAATTTGGGAAAGGGATTCCAAAACGTGGGAGAAGCGTCTGCCTCCTTCTGAGTTGGCCTTATAAAATTCAAGACAGCGGCGGACTAGGTGCAGTAGCTCTTCGTGGGAAAAGAGGCCTGGAACTTCCATACCCAGCCGTGGATGCCGACCCAGGCGTCCGCCCAAAAGGACCCTGTATCCGGTTTTGGCTGTATTAATGGTGCCTGTTGGACAGGCTTTTATACACTTACCGCATGACAGACAAAGCTCCGCATCAATTTCAGGCCCTGCGCCATCTAACACCACGGCATTTTCCGGACAAATTTCTACACAAGCCTCACAAGCAGAGCAGGGTTCGTCTGTTATACCGGGCAGAGCGGCACCAATGATTCCGATATCTGTGATCTGAGGCCGGGAGCAGGCATTGGGGCAGTCTGAAATCGACACTCTGAATTCATGATGGAACTTTAAATCCCCTTTTACCTGAGATTTCAAAAATCCCAGAATATCAGCCGCCTGCATCAGTGACTCAATATCTTTGACCAGTTTTTCCGAAGGAACAACCGAGTTGGGGCAGCCTGATCCGCCGAAACAGGCAGATACATCATAGCCTTTTATCTCGCTTTCCATTCCCCCTTTGGATAAAAACTTTTTTTTAAGAGCCTGGACGTCTCCCAAGGTCACCCTGTTCTTTCCTTTGTCCGAAACAAATGTTTCTACACGCTTTCGAACCTTTTTCCGGACAAAGAAAGGAACCTTTTTTATGGCAGCATCTGCGTCTTTATCCCAAATCAAGATTGGATTTCTCCTGTAGCTGACACCACTACTTCTTCATAAGGAATATCCATGCCGGATTTTTCCAGGGCTTTTTTTATGATCACACCCATGCCTGAACAGCAGGGCACTTCCATGATTACAGAGGTAATGCTGTTGATGCCGGACTCGGCAAACACCTGTGCCAGCTTATCCACATAGCTTTGAGGGTCGTCAAACTTGGGGCAGCCGATCATGACAGCTTTTCCCTTGAGAAAGTCCGCATGAAAGGAAGGATAGGCCACAGGCACACAATCTGCGGCAATCAAAAGATCCGCACCTTTAAGGAACGGGGCGCCCGCAGGAACCAGCCGAATCTGAACAGGCCAGTGGCCTAAAGCAGACGGCCCGCCAGGTTTAATCTCTTTTCCGCCTGCCAGACCAGGACCTGCCATAGGAAAAGTTTTCATGGCAGCAGAGGGGCATCCGCATCCGGAT
>JAKSAU010000601.1 GCA_022361535.1 Desulfobacterales bacterium | reverse complement strand
ACCGGCTCATCTCCACCCTGAAGGATCGGGGATACATCGAAAAGGATCACGAGACCGGCTACTACAGGCTCGGTTTGGTCTTCATCGCCATCACCAGCCAGTATCTGAACAATCTGGAGATTAAAACCGAAGCCGAACCCTACCTCCGCAGGGCGTCCGAGCAGCTGGGTGAAACGGTCTTCCTGGCCATTCTCCGGGACGACGAGGTGGTTTACATCGATAAGGTTGAGCGGTTCGACAGCCTGCGGCGCTACTCCATCATCGGTCAGAGGCGCCCGATCAACTGCACCTCCCTGGGCAAATCCCTGGTGATGGACAAGAGCCCCCGGGAAATCAGGGACATCTTTCGTCAGAAGCCGATGAAGCGCCTCACCAAGCACACCATCGTGGATGTGGAGAAATACATCGACCACTTGAAGATGGTGAAAGGGCGGGGTTGGTCCAACGACGCGGAGGAGTATGAAGAAGGCGTCTCCTGCGTCGGTGCGCCGATCCGGGATTACCGAGGGCACATCATCGCGGCGATCAGTTCCGCCTGGGAAGGCGACAAATCATCGGATGACGTGAAAGCCCGAGGGGAAATGCTCAAGAGCGCCGCCGACGACATCTCGCGGCATCTGGGATTTTTTACGGAAAGCAAGTAGGGAGCGTCGCTGTGTTCGACAGAGCCTGGCGGCTGTTCATATACTCAAACAAAGAAACAATGTTTCGTATCGCAAAACGGAGTTAAGGTATGGGAAAACGAATCCTCATCACCGGAGCCAGCACCGGAATCGGCGCCGAGGCCGCTGTGCTTCTGGCCCCAGGGAACGAAATCATCGTTCATTACTTTTCATCGCTTGAATCGGCGGAGAAGACCGCGAAGAGAGTGGAAGAGGCCGGCGGCAAAGCCACCCTGGTTCAGGCCGATCTTCGCACCCCCGAGGGCTGCAAGACCCTCTCGGAAGCCGCCGGAGCCGGCGGGGCCATCAATGTCCTGGTCAACAACGCCGGCGGTCTGGTGAAGCGCGTTGCCGCAGGCGACATCGACATGGACCACATCCAGGACGTCTTTTCCCTGAATGCCTTCTCGACGATCCTGATGGTCGCCGGCTGTCTGCCCTACATGGACAAGGCCGAAGACCCCTGCATCGTCAACATCACCTCCATCGTCATCCGCCACGGAGCGGCCGGAGCCACCATGTACGCGGCCTCGAAATCGGCCATCGATGCCTACACCCGGGGGCTTGCCAAAGAATTGGCGCCCAGGATCCGAGTTAATGCCATCGCCCCCGGCGTCATCGATACGCCCTTCCATGAAAAGGTCTCCAGTCCCGAGATGATGAAAACCTGGGCGGAAGCCTGTCCGCTGAAGAAAAACGGGACTCCCTATGATTTGGCCCACGCCATCAAGTTCGTCGTGGAGAACGCCTTCATTCATGGGGAAACCCTGGATGTGAACGGCGGCATGATGATGCGCTAGGGTTTCGTATCGCGAAACAAGGTTTTAAAAAAATGTT
>JAKSAU010000313.1 GCA_022361535.1 Desulfobacterales bacterium | reverse complement strand
CGGTCATATAAGCTTCTACACCTGTTTCGGAGGTTTTTCCGTTGATGGCCGTGACAAGGGCACCGTTATTGTCATTGTCTTCTACCTGGATATCACCAATGCTGACTCCGTTTATAGCGAATTCATCGCCTGTGGTGCCTGCTATGATTGATTCGGTAGTGGTAGATTCAACAATTGCATTCGCGGAAATACCGGTAATGGACGAATACCGGTTTACTTCATCTTCCAGGGCGCCCATGCTGTTATCCCGGTCATTGTTAAACTGAATATCAATGGTACTTAATGTCAGTTGTTCTCCTGTAATTGAACTGGTAATCGTCAATTGGACTTCACCGCCGGTATCGCTGGAAAGACTCAGATTGGCCTGGGAAATGTGACCGATATTGCCTGATTCGGTGGAGCCCACCGAGATGTTGGCCGTTTCGTTAGCAAAGGCACCGATCTGGATAACCTTATCTGTAAATGCTCCAGACAAGAGTTTCTGGCCATTAAAAGAAGTTGTTTTGGCGATGGCATCCAACTCTTCCAAAAGTTTATCAATATCATTCTGGATAGCACGCCGGGTGTCGGTGGTCTGTCCGTCGGAGGCAGCCTGGATGGCTTTGGTTTTAATAGTGTTGATTATGTTGATAGACTCCTGGAGTGCTCCGTCTGCTGTCTGTACCATGGAAATACCGTCATTGGCGTTTCGGATCGCCTGCCCTATACCTAAAGATTGGGCTTTGAGTGAATCCGCAATGGCCATGCCGGATGAATCATCAGCAGCCTTGTTGATCCGCAGTCCTGTCGAGAGCCGTTGAAGAGACTCGCTTAATGCAGAATCATTTGACACCATGCTGCGATGTGCATTTAACGCGGCAATGTTGGTATTGATTTTTAAGGTCATGGTGATTTCCTCCCTGAAAGTATTTATCCTTTTTTTCGGTAAAATAGACCCTTTGTGACTGGCCCAAAGGGGAATAATTTTAGGACCTTAAATTGGCAATTCCCGTGCCAAAAAGTGTCTCCAGGTTGGTATTTTCTATGAAAACAGTATGTTATGTGTATTTTGGGCGTTGGGTTAATGGGAGGGCGGGGAATGGAAAAAAGAAGGATTTTCCGGGTATCTGCCTGGAAACAGGCAATATTTTCCCAAATAAAAACCCCGGCAGGAAAAATCCTGCCGGGGGAAATAAGGCTATTTATTTAAGGGGTTACTGGAGCAGGCTCAACAGGTTCTGAGTTGAAGCATTTGACTGCGCCAGTGCATAGGAACTTGTCTGTGCAAGGAGCGACAGGTTGGAATACGTTGACGCTTCCTCTGCAAAGTCAACGTCACGGATCGTGGACTCAGATGCCATGATGTTGGTCTTTGTCGTTGACAGGTTGGCTATGGTTGATGTTAGCTGATTTTGGACCGAACCCAGATCACTTCGCTGGGAGTCCAAATCCGCCAGTGCTGCATCGGCAATTGAGATGGCAAACTGCGCCCCCTCTTGTGTCAATACATTGATGTCCGCAAGCCTCATGGTCTCGGTGTTATCCAGACCGACTGTACCTGCGTTGGTAGTATTTACAGCAAGGGTTGAACCCGTACCGATAACACTACCTTCTTTAAACGTCCAGTCTTCTGACAGGGTAAGTTGTGCACCTACAAGATCGACATCATCAGTCAGCACATCGCCTGCTTTATAGTCAACACCGTTATTCGTGAAGTCCTGACCCACGACAGTACCAGCTTCAATAACTGTAGCAGTTCCAAGTACAGTACCGGCTTTAAGAGTCATATCATTGTCAAGTGTTTCTTCACTAACAGTAACCGATCCACCAATGGTAGATCCTTCGGCCAGAACTGACCCGGTTTGAAGCGTTGAACCAATTGCTAATGTCGTATCTAAGGAGGTTGCCACGTCCCCGTCCACAGTAACGGAATCTCCTAATGTGGTTCCGGCAGCCAGGGTAGAACCACTACCAAGGCCAGAGCCCGCCTGAAGGGTCATGTCAGTTGACAGGATGGTTGTTCCAGTCGAAGTGACATCCACACCCATCTGGGTGCCTACGGCAAGTATGGAACCAGACCCAAGTGCACTGCCTGTTTCCAGGGTCATATCTGCCTGTAGGGTAATGTCCTGGTTACTTATGGTGACATCATCACTTAGTACATCACCGACTTCATAAGTTACGCTATTATTGGTAAACTCTGTGGTAATAACCGTTCCTGCCTTCAGGATAGTGCCTGATGCTAAGGTCGAACCAGCTGATAACAGCGAGTCTGAAGTTGAAGCAGCTGAACTTATTACAGTAAACGAACCGCCCATCACCGAACCTTCATCTATTACAGTACCGGTGGTCAGCTGCGTACCGGCAGTCAGTTCAAAGTCTAATGCTGTGGCGCCTGATGAGCCATCCATTAGAACATTTCCGCCGATAACCGTCCCTGCTGTCAAGACAGATCCGGTCCCTATTGTTGAACCGGATTCAAGGATGGATGCTTCAACTGTTGTCATAGAACCTGAAACGGTAAAATCTATACCGGTTGCACCTGCACCAATACCTTCGATCTGGAAGGTGGAAGTACCGGCCTGAGTCAGGTTGAGATAACCCAAGGTAGACATCTGACCAGCAGTTTTACCCATAACATCTGATACGGATCCAGTTACTTCTATGGCCCGGCCGTCAGAAGAGGTCAGGGTCATGGTTCCATCAGAGTTCATGGAAGCTGTGACACCATGCTCGGTTACTTTATCATTGATGGCAGAAACAAGAGAACCTGTGGAATCATTGGCTGATACTTCAATTTCACCGATGGTAATGCCGTTGATGGCAAAAGAGGAATCGGTGGTGCCTTCCTGGATAGCAGTACCAGTAGTTGATTCAACAATTGCAGTGGCGCTGATACCGGTTTCAGAGGTATAGCGGTTGATTTCATCAGCCAGAGCGCCCATGCCGTTTTCAGCCTGGTTGTTGGCCTGGATGTCAATGCTGTTCAAGGTGTACTGCGCACCGGTGATGGAGCTTGTAATGGTGAGCTGGGTTTCTCCACCGCCATCGTTTTGCAGGCTAAGCTGGGAAGTAGAAATATGCCCAACCTTGGTTGACTCAGTGGAGCCGATGTTGATTGAAGCCGTCTCATTGGCGTATGCACCGATCTGGATTTCCTTGTTGGTGAAAACACCAGAAAGCAATTTCTGACCATTATAAGACGTGGTCTGGGCGATAACGTCCAGCTCTTCCATGAGCTTGTCGATATCTGCCTGGATGGCTTTCCGGGTGTCAGTTGTCTGGGAATCCGAGGCTGCCTGGATGGCTTTGGTTTTGATGGTGTTTACGATGTTAATGGACTCTTCGAGGGCGCCGTCAGCGGTCTGAACCATTGAGATCGCATCGTTGGCGTTTTTAACGGCCTGGCCGATACCCAGGTGCTGGGCTCTCAGAGAGTCGGCGATTTTCATGCCCGAGGCATCATCAGCCGCCTTGTTGATCCGAAGACCTGTGGAAAGGCGGTTAAGGGAGTTACTCAACTTCATGTCGTTGGAAACCATTGCCTTGTGGGCGTTCAATGCGGCAACATTGGTGTTAATACTAAATGCCATTATCAATTCCTCCGTGAATTGTTTTAAAAATCGGGCGTCAATGCCCTTTGTAAAGTGGGTTTAGCAAAAATGGGTTAAAATTTAATTTTTATCCGTACTTTTTCTTTTAGGCTATCCCTCCTTATGTTTATAAGTTTTCGTCATGAATACCTTATCGGGAATCGCCGGATAAACTTTAAAATAAATTGAAATAATATAGAAAAAAATTCTCTTTAGTTTAGATTCTGTTGGCAAGCTCTTGGGCCCTTGTCATTCGTGCCGCATCCAACTGTAAGGGTGAAATGCCATCGTCTTCATAAAGTCGGTCTTCATTGTCCCATAGCATGCCGTGCCATTTGGCATAGAAATGGATGGCATTTTTAGAAGGCGAAGTTGCGGTTGGGCTGTTTTTTAGAAATTCCATCTGGGGTAAATAAATACAGCAGGATTCATCTTTTGTAAGTTGGTGTGCCTTAAGGCAGATGTCCATATAAGCATTGGTACCTGTGTTAGGGGAAAAACCGCCCAATTCCGCAAAAAAATCGCGGGACAATGCAACCACATAGTCTACCATTAAAAATGGTCTCTCCTTGTTTGCATGAACAAATCGGGAATCGAGATGAAGATAGGCAGATACAGGTGCGTTGTTTACATTCATAACCATACCTGCATGAACGATATTTTCGAATTTGTTAATGAGTTTCCCCCCAAAGATTTTTTTGGTTCCATATTTTGAAAAACCGTTGTTAAGTGCTTTCAGCCAATTAGGCAAGGGGCAGTCAAGCTCCGAGGTGAATACAAGTTTTTCTCCCGCTATAACTGGCAGGACCTTTTTGTTGACAGCTGTGAAAAAATTGTCTTCAGGGCCAAGTTTTATACGGATAATATCTCCAGTCAGAGAATCCAATATTTGGGATGTTTTCTCATTTAATGATTCAGGCTCGACTAAGATAACTTCGTAAGTCCCTAACCCTTCAGAATTCTGGGAGAAATTTTGAAGCTGAAATAAAAATTGGTCCGGTGCATTTTCCGCGACTGGGATGATAAAAGACCAATCAAAGGAAATCGGTTTTTCAACACGTATGGAGGGGGAGGGCACGGCTAAATTGGCAGATATTGTCTTTTTCAGGATTTCAACAATTCTATCCGTGGCGCCGGTTGTTTCAGTCAATTCGTTTTTGAGAAACAGGTCAATGGCTTCGGGTGTTATTTCTTTTGAAAAATCTATTCTTTTTATTAGGGCATTTGCCAGTTCATTGACTTTCATATCAAGAGCGACCCCTTGCTCGACAAAAGAGTAAGGGGTGTCAATATCCGAGTGCAGATCCAACTGCACCAGAGGTTTGCCCAAGGCAATTGATTCGATCCCGGTTGTGCTGGGTCTTGCCAGAACGCAGACATCGCTGGCAGACATCAAATCATAGGTGCTTTCACTGCCATGGATAAAAATCACATTTTTTTTCAGGCGCTCAGGGATGGATTCTTTCCAGGATTCACATGAACTGTATTTGCAAGCCGGGTGAAATTTGATGACCAGTTTCAAGTGTGACTGGCCATGGAGTTCTTCAAGAAGGGGATAAATTTTCTCTTTTTCCGGGAGGCTGAGAGACAGAATCAGCAAGGGAACGAATTTTTTATTCAAATCCAGTTTTTTTCTCATTTTTGAACGGATGTCATTCGTTTCCTGGTATTCTTTTTCCCTTGAGATATGGGTGTTCCCGACAGGTATTATCCTTTCTATAGGCGCTTCGTAATCACTGAATTTTTTCCTGATTCGTTCTCCCCAGACCAGATCCAGGGTAGAATACTGCACGTGGCCGATATACCCGTAGTTTTCATCATACCCAAGACCTTCCTGTAATGTGATGAACGGGATGTTATATTTTTTTGCCCAGAAGGAAAACATCTTGCCCCAGCGGTTCACCTCATGAAGCGCAAAGCAAAGATGCGGTTTTTCTTGCCTAAGCATATTTCGAAAGCCTATGTATTCTTGGGCTGAGGCGTAAAGTGTTTTATCCATGACAGTCAATATCTGGGTGCCGATTACAAAATCAGTAGACAACGCCTGGGAAAAAACATTTCTTTGTCTTAAGTAATTTTCCTGAATGTCATTAAAATCGTCATTGGAAAGGTATTCAAAAATATGGGTGTAATCCAGGTTGCATTCTACAGCTGTAATTTCCTGGCTTCTTTCGGCCTGTGCCACCACATAGCGTACATCTGCACCTAATTGGGATAACCGTTCCATGACAGGGATAATGAACCGGGTGTGATGGAGAAGGGCTACATAGGCAATTATTTTTTTATCTTTCCAGAAATTATCCATTAGCAACTCCTTTAGTAGAATGGGGCCCGGATGACAGGTTACGTTTGGCAATGTCAAGTAGTATAAGGGAAAGCTCTGTTTCATTCATATGTGTGTCAATGATGTCTTTTACGCAGTTTTTTAAGACGTGTGCATCATTTGTCCATGTCTTGTAACCTTCTGTTTTGGGCGGCATCATTGGATCATATATAATGGTGGGAACCCCTACAACAGAAGATATCTCTGCGCAGTAACAATCTGAACATGCAATTACAGCATCAGCCATAATTATTTCCACTGGCCGGTTTACATCGTGGAAGGAGTATGTAAACTGAGGTAACTCGTTTCTGGATATGGTTTCAATTGTTTGCTGATGGTTGTGGGATCCTCTAATCTGGTCCTTGCCATATGAAAACATGAGATGTAACTGATCTGCAAACGGTAGAAGGTGGCGTATTAAATTTTTATACTCATAGGACATGGCAACATTATGTGGGAGATAGACAATCGTCTTTTCTGCCGGAATGTTATGATGTTGATATCTGAGTCCCATCCCGTTCCTAAATAATGGGTGAGTGACTGGTGAGAAAAATTTTGCTTCATACCTGGGAATCCGCCATATCTTTTGTGTCAGATTTGCTTGTGGCCCAATGAGATACTCCTGGCTTTCCTTACGGGTGGTGATAACAGCGTCCATAATAGACGGTGCAAGGCTCCATCGGGTTGCCAAAGGAAGCAACTCATAACCGATAATAGGTACTTTGTTCATTTTAGCGAGGTGGACCCAGGCATAGAAAATTCTTTCTTCAGCTTCCCCTGACCCTAATGGCGTAGGTATTTGCAAAACAATACCGGCAACATTTTGTTCACTTGGTGCATGTATGAATGCCTGGTAAAGATTACCGCTGCCAAGATCATCAAGAAGAAGCGTCTGCCAGAATTTCAAACCGTCTGAGAAATCATTATTGCCTAACTGGTCTCTTTTTCTGCAAAATCCCTCATATGTACTCTTTTTTGATTTGGAACTGTTTTTAAATGTCGTCGGATTTAATTTTGCTGCTAATTCCAGGGTCTGTTTTGCCATGTCCGGAATGATAAATTTTAATTTGATGAGTTCTTTGACTCGCAATTTGATGAGTTCAAGAAAATCAATCATATTAGGGGTTACCTGGTTATCTTGAAGCACCCAATAGACTATCGGTTTTTTTGTTTGTCCCATTTTCTTATCGATTCCATGCGGTTAAGTGAAACTGCCATATGACGCAACATTCTGCCATAGTTTGGTTCTTGTGTTCAAGGACTTAAACTAAATATCAAAATATAGTTCCGTTTGGTGGATAAGGCCAGGGTGCCTATCTGCATGAAATTGCATCAGAGACAGGAAATATAAATAAATTGACAGACAGTGATTATAAATTGCAGAATAACGCTGTAATAGATTCCCTGTAAGCGAAATTGAACGCTGCCAGATATAGGAGGTACTGTAATGGATGACAAGGTGATTCTGATTACCGGAGGGACCGGTTCCTTTGGTAAGCAATGTGTCCAGATGATATTAGACCGGTATCAGCCGCGTAAAGTAATTATTTTCAGCAGGGATGAATTAAAACAATTCGAAATGCAGCAGGCGTTTTCTGATAGCAAGTTCGGGCCTTTGCGGTATTTTATTGGAGATGTCAGGGATAAGGAGCGTTTGTACAGAGCTTTTTCCGGAGTCGACATTGTGGTTCACGCCGCAGCAATGAAACAGGTGCCTGCTTCGGAATATAATCCTTTTGAAGCGGTGAAAACCAATATCATAGGTGCCCAGAATGTGATTGATGCGGCCATTGATCAAAACGTTCAGAAAGTGATTGCATTGAGTACGGATAAAGCGGCTAACCCTGTAAATCTTTACGGGGCAACAAAGTTATGCTCTGATAAAATCTTTATTGCAGGCAATTCTTACACGGGCAGAAAAGTTAAAACAATATTCAGTGTTGTCAGGTATGGCAATGTGATCGGCAGCCGGGGAAGCGTGATCCCCTTTTTTCTTTCAAGAAAAGACACCGGGATTTTGCCCATCACCGATCCCAGGATGACAAGGTTCTGGATAACATTGGAACAGGCGGTTAATTTTGTGTTTAACTGCCTGGACGAGATGGTAGGTGGCGAGCTATTTGTGCCAAAGCTGCCCAGTATGAATATTGTGGATCTGGCCAAGGCAATCTGTCCAGATTGTAAGCAGAAGACCATCGGTGTCAGGCCCGGTGAAAAACTACACGAAATAATGATCCCCGAAGATGAGTCGAGAATGGTTGTTGAATTCGATGACTACTACATTATTCAGCCAGACCTCAGTTTCTTTGATAGGGGCACGGATTGGGGGGGAAAGGATGTCAGAAAGGTACCGGACGGTTTTGAATACAGTTCCGGCACCAACCCGTGGCGTCTGGGTGTTGAGGAAATGCGAAAAATTATAGGAACATTTCAGAAGTGATGCCCGGTTATGCGTTTAGGGCAGCCTTATCACTTTTTTACCATAAGAAACCAGTTTAGGTCGTCGTCTGGATAGTTGGGGTCCCGCCTGTAGACAAAGCCGTAATTTAAAAGTTCCAAATCAGGGTACAATTCCATCATCTCGCCTGCAAAATCCCTTTTGTATAACTTATTCTCATGTCCTCTATAGGTGACATGGACGGGGACGGGATTGTAATATTCATATATCAAAATATATTTTGATGAGTAGTCGTAAAGGGCTTTGTATGCTTTTTCCAGTTTTTCTGGAGCAATATGGATCAGTACGCCTGCTGTAAAACTTAAATCTGCATTGATTGGGGCAGCATATTCTGTAAACGAATCACAAAAGATGGTTGCACCTTTTATTTTACGGGCAGTGTCTGCCGCTGTTTCATTGATTTCGACCCCGTATAGCGCTGCATTCGGCAGTAGTTTTTGGATGGCCTTAAGGTTCAACCCAATATTGCAGCCCATCTCGATAACCGATGCCACCCCTCTTGTTAGAGACAGAATTTTGGCGAAATTCCCTGTCTTGGCGGCAAGCAGGGCAGGACCCTGGTTGCGGTCAATATAGTCATTGCCGAACTGACCTGCCCAAAAATTTTCCTGTTCTGTTTCATACATGATTTTATACCCACTCAAATTCTTTGGGGAATACGTCCACAGTTGTTTCCCCCTTTTTTTTAGGCTGCTGGTTTGGATTATAATACATGGCCTGGTTTTCCTTTGAAAATGTTCGTTCTGCTTCTTGTGTAAGCTGTGTCCTGGCCTTTTCAACCAAAGGATCATCTGTTTCATCCTGGAGCCAGACCGCATCTTTAACTTGCCAATTGCCCAGGCTGTCTTTGTTCCAAATTTGGGGATCCCGCATGGGGTCTACAAGGTCATAAAACTCTTTTTTTGTGATGCCCATAAAATCGCAATAGTATTCAAGGGTTGACGGTTCTGTTGCATCGTATTCTTTGACAAGTTCTTTTCCCTGTTCCCGGGTCATCCGGCCGTGGCGTATTTCCATTGACGCATCATCTGTTGCCCGTCCATATCCGAATTTCAGATACTTAAGGTAATCATGTACATCATTGGCATGGTCTTCTATTTTGCCATGGAGATTGAAAGTCCTTTCCCTTTTGTACGTGATGGGTGAAAAGTCCCAGGTTTTCATGATCTGCCTGGTCTGTTTCTTGGCATTCCAGTAAAAAAAATTGCTCAGGTAAATGCCGCGGACCTCCACACGTTCCAGGTCATTGTCGGACGGGTTAATATAGGGGGCAATGTCTTGTTCCGTGATTCCTCCTTTGCCGATCAGATCCTCGGGCTCAACACCTCTCATATCGTGCTCTTTTCGTTTCCATCGGGTATGCTCAACAAAGTCTTCAAGGGAGACAATTCCGGTCAATTCTGCAAACCCGTGCTCTCCCCAGACGATCAGCGGAATGTTCTTTTCAACAGCCACCTGGAAGGGAACAGTCTGAATACCGGCATGGTAATGCCAGGTAAGGTCTCCAACTGTTTCGAGCATGTATCTGGAAATTTTCCTTACAGAATCCTTGCCGGCTGTATACCGGATAAAATCACAACCGGATTTATCTATGAGATTATAAAGATTCCGGTTGCCGGCGGGGGAGTTAAATCCATGATTATAGGTTACCAAAAGGGGATTCATCTTATATTTTTCTTTGAGCAGCCAGACTTGATAATGGGAGTCTTTCCCTCCACTTACCGGTATAATGCAGTCATGGGAATTACCCCGTTCCCTTGCCATCTGTTTGGCTTCATCCACAATTTCCTGGAATATTTCTTCACGTTCTTCCCAGTCGATTTCAAGTTTTTTACGGCTTTCGTGGTACCGGCAACCGGAGCAGACCCCTTCGTCATCAAAAATGATCGTTGGTTTTGCGTTTTCCGGGTACATACATCTTTTACAATACTTCATAACTCACCTGTCCTTGATTTCGTATGGCATATCCTTTGTCGGCAAGAAACCGTTTTGCCTTCTTAGTCGCAAGCTCTTTATAATGGAATATATTGGCGGCAGCAACTGCATCTGCTCCGGCGTCTAAACCCTGGGCCATGTGCTTCCATAAGAAAACACCGCCAAAGGCAATGACCGGAACATTGACGGTGTTGCATACCTTTTTCAGGTTTTCCAAATCATACCCTTTCCTGTTGCCATCATGCTCAATAGAATTAAAAAATATTTCTCCTGCCCCAAGATCCGTCATCTGTACTGCCCATTTTTCCGGCGGTATCGGTAAAAAATGCTGTCCTCGGTCTATGGCAATTCCGATCTGGTCATCCTGTGGCCTTTTGACATCCATGGAGCCGACAATGCATTGCACCCCGAACCGTTTTACCAGTCGTTTGACTAAATCCGGGTTTTTATGAAATGCAGTGTTAAGAACCAGTTTGTCCGCCCCGTTTTTAATCAATGCTGCCCCATAGTCTTCAGATGTGATCCAGCCACCTGCAGCCAGGGGGACAAAACAGGTGGAAGATACATGGGTCAGAATTTCCAAAAAAGTTTTTTGGGAATCCTGTGACCGGGATACATTTAAAAGTATTATTTCATCCACGGCCCACCTGTTAAACGTTTCAACCGCATGGTAGGCATCATAGTGAATCACATTGGTGTGCTGAAACCTGACGCTTTGAACAACGCCTGTGCCCCTGATGATGATGACTGCTATGACTCTTTTTTTAAGCATGGCGTAAGAAGTTACTCAAAATTTTTAATCCGGGCGCCTGACTTTTTTCAGGATGAAACTGAACGCCCCAGACATTTTCATTCCTGAAAATGGATGTGAAAGGCTGCCCGTAATCTGTTACTCCTAACGAAATCTTCTGGTTGTTGGGAATGACGCAATAACTGTGGACAAAATAAAAATCCTGTTCATTTCCAAGTCCTTCGAGAAGGGGGTCTTCACGGATAAACGACACCGTGTTCCAGCCCATGTGGGGGACCTTTATGCCGTTATGTTTCCCAATGAATTTTACGCTGGCATCCACGAGGCCGAGCCCTTTTTTTTCTCCTTCCTGTGAGTCCGTGCACAAGACCTGCATACCAAGACAAATCCCTAATACCTTATTGTCCGGATGACAGATAAATTTATTCAACGGCCTGAACAGGTCTTTTCCCTCCAGGTTTTTGCAAACTGAGTCAAAGGCGCCCACCCCCGGGAAAATCAATTTGTTTATTGTTTCGAGGTCGGATTCTGTCCGAATGATTTTTGCGTTTTCTAAACCTATTTCTATCAGGGCATTTTTTACGGAGCGAATATTTCCGCATCCATACTCAAGTATGCCTATATTTCCTGTCATTTGTTTTAAGCCCTAATCATTTGGAAAGGTTTCATATCCGTAAGAATTACCAGTTTTCCAAATTCCTCTTGTTGCGGCCAAAGATTTGTAAGTATCTTCATAATGGTTTCATTCGTCAGCAAATCATAAATCTTTAATATCTTTGGGGGCGAAAGTCAAAAAAAGGGGGGGGGGGAGAAGCCTGCATAGGCTTTACTTTTTTATGGCTGTTCGGGACCAAGTGTTGTTTCATTTCTTTAAAAGATTGTTTAGCATAACTTGTGATGTCGGCACCATGTTATCTATGTTGATTTTAGTATGAATATTTTCCAAATTTATGATTTGAACCTGTTTGTATTCCCTGTTACTGTCCGAGGTTAACAAGTGGTGAAGGAAGCCGCGGATACTAATTTTCATACAAATGTCATACACCATATGGGTTTTATCAAAAATGACGCATATCGGTTCTATACGTTTTATTGTCCTTCTATCCAGGCCTGTTTCCTCCTCAAACTCTTCGATAATTTGGTCTTTGAAGGTTACAGACCCGCGTCTAACTCGGTCAGCGTCAATACTTCCTGAAGGAATCAGTTCATAAAAACCTTTATATTCGGTCACATTATTTCTTTTGCCAATGATTGTATTTTTCTTTTCATCAAGTATGATGCCGCTTACACTCACTGATGAAAAATTTAACGCCAATTCCGGGTTGTTTATGTTTGCAAAAAAATATTTATATTCAGAGAAAAAACATTGAATATACAGGTTCTTTCCCCTCTGTTTATGGCTGTATCGGCATAACAGCTGTCCGTTGAAAAGATTGCGTTGTTTTGAT
>JAKSAU010000884.1 GCA_022361535.1 Desulfobacterales bacterium | reverse complement strand
GGGTCATATAGGCATAGTCATCCTGCTGCTCAATATCGCGGATAATGAATTTACGGTAAGCATCTTTGTCAGGCCGGCCATTGGTGAAGACCACCATGGCCGCCACCGGATCTTTTCCCTGGAGATTTGAGTTATCAAAACATTCAATGCGCTCAGGCAGCCGATCCATACCCAGAAGGTTTTTGAGCATCACAAGGCTGGCCTGCTCTTCTTCTTCCTTGAGCAGTACTTTTTCAAGTTCCCGCTGTGCATTGACTTCAGCCATTTGGGCCAAACGCCGCTTCTCACCACGCATTGGGTAGTGGAAATGTACCCGCCGCTCAGCAATCTCGTTTACTGCAGACTCAACCACTGCCATTTCTTCTATAGGATGGCTGAACAGAACAAATCCCGGGATCTCACTAGCCTTTTCATAATACTGACCAGCAAAGGCAGCCAGCACCTCTTCAGGATCCTTAAACCCTAGTTCCAGCGGATAATGGGCAGTATCAATCAAACGCCCTGACCTGACCTGCATAACTGTAACTACAGCCGTGCCCCTGTCCGATGCAAGCCCCATGACATCCCTGTCTTTTTGATCCGGACAGACCGCCACCTGCCGTTCCATGACCCGTTTAATGGCAAAAATGGTGTCCCTTACCTGGGCAGCCTTTTCAAACGCCTGGACCTTGGCATGGGCTGACATCTCATCTTTTAGTTTTTTTAACACCTCACCTGACCGGCCACGCAGAAAAAGCACGGCATCTTTGACCTGTGCCTTGTATTCTTCCGGATCAACCTTGATGCAGCAGAGTCCCAGACAGGCTTTAATCTGATAATTGAGGCAGGGCCTTGACCGGTTTTTAAACTGAGAGTTTTTGCATTTTCTCAATTTGAAAATTTTCTGGATCTGCTTGAGCGTTTGATTCACGCTTTTGGATGAAGAGTAAGGTCCAAAATACAAGGCTTTATCTTTGGCTATACGCCTCACCCGCTGGATTGACGGGTAGGTTTCGTTCATGTCAATGCGCAGCAGCGGATAATTTTTACCATCTTTGAGAATAACATTATACTTAGGGGCATTCTCCTTGATAAGGTTGGATTCAAGGATGAATGCTTCCTGGTCAGACTGGGTAATAACCAGATCAAAATCTGCAACCATGGACAGCAGGGCTGCAGTTTTTACTTCAGCCTGCTCCTTTTTTACAAAGTATGACGAAAGCCTTTTTTTAAGATCCTTGGCCTTGCCTACATAAAGGATTTTCCCTTTTCTATCCTTCATGAGGTAAACCCCAGGCTGGTGCGGGGCCTGGTCGTATTTCTCCCGGATTATTTTACTGATCATGGCTGACCTGTTTTGATTTTTTCAAGTTCGCGGATCTTATCCCTGTAAAGGGCTGCCTGTTCAAACTCCAGGTTTTCAGCAGCCAGGGCCATTTTGTGCTCCAGGTCCCTGATAATGTCAGCCAAATCCAGTTCCTCGCCCTCATAGGCTTTGAGTTCTTCATTGACTGCTGCGGCTGCCGAGTCTGTTTCCATGTCCGCCATGGTGTAGTCAAAGGCATTGATCTTTTTGTTGATGGTCGAGGGTGTTATGCCATGGGCTTCATTATAGGCTTTTTGAATTTCCCGGCGACGGTTGGTTTCAGCCAGGGCTTTTTTCATGGAACCCGTCTCTTTTTCCGCGTACATGATGACCCGGCCAAATGCGTTTCTGGCCGCCCGGCCGAAAATCTGGATAAAAGACCGGTAAGAGCGCAAGAACCCTTCTTTGTCTGCATCCAGTATGGCAACCAGGGACACCTCAGGAATATCCAACCCCTCACGGAGCAGGTTTATACCGATAAGTATATCAAATACTCCGCGCCTAAGATCCTGGATAATGTCGATACGCTCAACCGTACCAATGTCCGAGTGCAGGTATTTTACCCTCAGCCCAAGGTCAGCATAATAATCGGTTAAATCTTCTGCCATGCGTTTGGTCAATGTTGTAATCAGGACCCGCTCCTCAGCTTCTACGCGCTTGAGGATTTCCTGGTAAAGGTCATCTACCTGGGTTTTGGCATCCCTGATGTCAATTTGGGGATCAAGCAGCCCTGTGGGCCGGACAATCTGCTCGGCCACCCGAATGCCTGCCTTCTCCATTTCGTAATCAGCCGGAGTGGCGGAAACATATACAGTCTGCGGGACCCGCTCCTTGAACTCCTCAAACTTCAACGGACGGTTATCAACAGCGGATGGCAGCCGAAATCCAAACCGTACAAGGGTCTCTTTCCTTGACCGGTCTGCCTTGTACATGGCCCCGAGTTGCCCGACGGAAATATGGCTCTCGTCAAAAAAAAGGAGAAAATCCTCATCAATATAGTCTAAAAGAGTGGGTGGCGGCTCACCAGGCGCACGGCCTGTAAGGTGGCGGGAATAGTTCTCAATCCCGTTGCAGTAACCAATCTCATTGAGCATTTCAATATCATACTGGGTCCGCTCCTCCAGACGCTGGGCCTCCACCAGCCGGTTTTCCTTGTGCAGATATGCCAGCCGTTCTTTTAGCTCTGCAATAATACTTTCCACAGCCTGTTTCCGGGTCTGTTTCTTGGTAACATAATGGGAGGCAGGATAGATGGTCATTTGGTCAAACCGTCCCAACACCTCCCCTTTGAGCGGATCTATCTCTGCAATTTCTTCTATGGTGTCACCAAAAAAATCAATGCGGACCGCCTTGTCTTCTTCATAGGCGGGAAAAATCTCCAGCCGGTCTCCACGCACCCGGAAAGTGCCTCGATGAAAATCCATATCATTGCGGGCGTATTGGATATCCACGAATTTGGCAATCACATCATCCCTGGAAATATCCATATCCTGTTTCAGGACCACCCGAAGGTCAAGGTAGTCTTCGGGAGCACCAAGGCCGTAGATACACGACACAGATGCAACAACGATCACATCTTTACGGGCCAGGACAGACCGTGTAGCAGAATGGCGCATTTTATCTATCAATTCGTTGATAGAAGAGTCTTTTTGGATATACGTGTCTGACGATGGGATATAAGCTTCGGGTTGGTAATAATCATAATAAGAAACAAAATACTCAACGCAGTTGTCCGGAAAAAGTACCTTGAACTCATTGTAAAGCTGGGCTGCCAGGGTTTTATTGGGAGCGATGATAAGACTTGGTTTTTCCACCTGGTTAATGATATTGGCCATAGTAAACGTCTTACCGGATCCGGTCACCCCTAAAAGGACCTGGTGTGTTTCATTTTCATCAATACCCTGAGCCAGGTATTCAATGGCCTTAGGCTGATCCCCGGTGGGAGAGAATTCAGATACCAGATTAAATAATCCCATGGTTGTTCCTGTACAAATTAAAGTTTGCGCCTTATCTTTATCCTAATTGCTTTCAGCCGGTAATCAAGCCCGAACCGCAAGTATATAATAAATGAACCGGAGAACCAAACATTATGGAAAAAGCAAAAGAAACTGTTGCCGTTGTAGGGGCAAGCCCCTTAAAAGACAGGTATTCCAACAAGGCCATGAACATGCTGGAAAAATATGGACATACCCCTGTACCCGTAGCCCCAAAGCATAAAACCATAGAAGGCAAGGATGTCTTCCACAGTCTGCCCGATATCCAGGGAACGATTGATACGGTAACCATGTATGTGGGCGTGCCCCGCCAGGAAAAGGTCATTGAAGATATTATCTCTCTCAAACCCAAACGGGTGATCTTCAATCCGGAGACTGAAAATCCGAGCGTCTACGGACGTCTCAAAGCAGAAGGCATAGAAGTCCAGGAAGCATGCACATTGGTGCTTTTAAGAACCAATCAATATTAGGGGCGAACTAGCAGGCAGCGCATTAGGAACGCATACGGAAAGGTATTACATCTTTATAGCGGTTCTAAAAATATATGTTCCTTTATAGTGCGGGTAGGTTAATTATCGGTAGCAACCTCAAGTGACGGGATTGCCGTTTGGGCATTTAGGCTCGTTAG
>JAKSAU010000454.1 GCA_022361535.1 Desulfobacterales bacterium | reverse complement strand
TTCAATTTATTGAGATAACTGAAATCCTTTGTTCTTTGAAGGGCGAATTTAATGAAGAACATCAAATTCGCGTTGATGCCGCTTTTAATCCACAGAACCTTCAAGAATGCCGAGAGGAAGCGGCCTACCCCGCCGCGGACCTGCGCGAGCGCAAGTACTGGCCACCGGTCAGCCGCATCGACAACGCCTACGGCGACCGCCACCTGGTCTGCACCTGCCCGGCCGTGGACAGCTACCGCGAAGCGGCTGAGTAGCGAGGCCGGATAGCTCTTCCGGCAGCTGCGGGCTTCGACTACACTCTTTCTGGTTGCGGCTTGCGGGAGTTCGTGATGGAGCTATCTAAAGCAATTCGGCTGACAACCAGCTCCGAAGCCTCCACTGTTACGAGAAGTATTCAGAGCATGCCTGGTTATCTTTTATTCTTTAACGCGGCATGTTCGAATGCTATAAAATGCACTCAAATAAGAAATAGCTGTTTGTATAAGAAATTAATGTTCTATATAATTTGCTGTTTTGTGTGCTTTGCTTCAATTCAGGACGGTTATTCTCAAGAGAGAGCCTATCACACTATTGTTGTATACAGCGATGGCTGGGAAGATTATTTTGGCGAATTGGTTCGCTTCATGGAAATTGTTCCAGATGAGAGTAGAAAGAAAGTAATAAATGGAGACGCTCTCGGAAGAGATGTGATGTTTGAGGAACCTGAAGGCTTTAACCTGATTTATTTTGGTCGGTCTAAATCAGATGAACATTTATGGCGGGACTTACCTATTCCACTTCGAGAATTGATTCAAAAAGAGAGATTTGTTGAAGAAATAACAAAATATGAATATCCAATTGAATTTCAATTTATTGAGATAACTGAAATCCTTTGTTCTTTGAAGGGCGAATTTAATGAAGAACATCAAATTCGCGTTGATGCCGCTTTTAATCCACAGAATCTTCAAGAATGCCGAGAGGAACATTACTCTCTTCTAGCGAGGCTCCAGACCAATCTCTGTAACAAGGTGGACTGTTCAGTGGTTTTTAGAGAATAGTCATGGAATAGGAGGGGTGAAAACGGCCGAGTTAAACGGAACATTCGTCACTAAGATTGATGGGTTGCAGTGGCCTCACCCAACCCGCCCCAGCCGCACGTTCAGTGGCCAGCGCACCGTCTTGATCTCTGCCGGGTCGCCCCAGAGTTGGGCCAGGTCGTCGCGGACCGCCGGCAGAGGATCCTCACTCGCCTCTGCGCGATAGCGCTGCAAGGCCGACCAGGTGTCGATGTAGCCGACCAGGTCGTTGAGGTTCCAGGCGGCCTTGAGCGCCAGGCGCTGCGTCTCCAGCTCCTCGAAGGGAAAGGGGATGGTCGTCAGGTTCTCGTCGACGTGGCGGCGCTCGGGCGGCCAGTGGGGGCCGAGGGTGTTGCGGTGGAAATGGTGCAGCCGCTCGTCCAAGGCCGGCTCGATCTCGAAGAGGCCGTAGGAGATGGCGGCCAGGAGACCACCCGGCTTCGCTACCCGCCGCACCTCGTCGTAGAAGGCGTCGAAGTCGAACCAGTGAATGGCCTGGGCGACGGTGACCAGATCGACGCTTTGGTCGGGCAGGCCGCTGGCTTCGGCCGGGGCCACCGCGTAGGTGATCTTCGGGTTCGGCTTGGCCTTGGCGATCTGCTCGGCGCTGGCGTCGGTGGCGTAAACCCGCTCGAAGTGTTCCGCCAAAGCCACGCTCGCCTGCCCATTGCCGCAACCGCAATCCCAAGCCAGCTCCCGCACGGGGCATTGCGCGACGAGGACGCTGAACAGCTCGGGCGGATAGTGCGGACGGTGGCGGCCATAGGCGGCGGCCTTGCCCGAGAAGTGGTCTTTGAAGTCTCTGTCCATCACACCCCACCTCCTGAGCCCTGCTGCTTCATGGCGTGGGCGATCACCTTGCGCATGACGCTGGGCAGCGCGAGCCCCGCCAAGTCATCGAAATCCGCCCAAATCCCGAGACCGGGGTCGGCCGCCTCGGCGCGGCCCTGCCAGACCGCGAGTTCGAGATGGAAATGGGTGAAGGTGTGACGCACCTCTCCCGCCAACGGTTCCCAGACCGCCGACAGCGGCGCCTGCGCCAAGGCCTCGCCCTCGCTCCAGCCCGCCTCGCGCCAGTCGGTCGAGGGCACCTCGGTCATGCCGCCGAGCAGGCCCTCGCTGGGAC
>JAKSAU010001109.1 GCA_022361535.1 Desulfobacterales bacterium | reverse complement strand
TAATCCGGATATGGATATTCATATCCTGTTCCGGGATATGCGGACATACGGAATCAAGGAAGACTATTACAGGGCCGCTTCTGACATGGGCGTTAAGTTTATCCGCTATGTCCCCGAGGAACCGCCAATTGTTGAGCCGGGCCAAAGCGAAGACGGCCGGAATGTCCTCAAAGTTACGGTACCCGACTATATTCTGGGCCAGCGCCTGGAACTGGATGCTGATATTGTTTCCCTTGCGGCTGCAGTTATTCCGCCTTCCAGCATCTATGAGACAGCCGGACAGTTCAAGGTGACCCTGAGTCCGGATGATTTTTTCAAGGAAGCCCATGTCAAACTCAAACCGGTTGAGTTTGCCGCAGACGGTGTGTTTTTATGCGGCACAGCCCACTATCCCAAACATATCCAAGAGACCATTAACCAGGCTCGCGGGGCAGCCGGAAGGGTACTCACCCTCTTGTCAAACGATACAGCCGTGGCTTCGGGGTCAGTCTGCCGGGTCATTGAAGAGGACTGTATATCCTGCGGCGCATGCATCACAGCCTGCACCTATGATGCCATAAATTTTGTTGAACGGCAGGCAGGAAAAAAGGCAATGGTCAACCCAATCCTCTGCAAAGGGGACGGCCTGTGCACTACCAAGTGCCCGACCAGTGCCATCGGCTTGAAACATTTTACGGACAAAGCCCTGCACAGCCAGATCGATGACGCCATAGAAGATACTGCTGCCTCCCTTGAACCGGACAGCAGTCCAATTGCTCAGGCAGTTGCAGGTCAACAGAATCCGGCCAAAACAGGTGTCAATTGAAACTAAATAAATCGATAACATCACTATATTTAATAAAAAGGGAATCAACCCATGGTTAATGCCTTTTCCCCAAATATCCTGGGGTTTGTCTGCCACTGGTGAGCATACGGGGCTGCAGACCTTGCCGGAGTTTCCCGGCAACAATATTCAAGTCACATGCGGCTGGTTCGGGTCATGTGCTCGGGCAGGATTGATCTTGAGTTCATTCTCAGGGCTTTTGCCAAGGGCCAGGACGGTGTTTTCATCGGCGGGTGCCGCCTTGGGGAGTGCAACTACACCACCCACGGTAATTTTGATGCCCTGGCCGTCACCCACATGGGCAAAAAGATACTGGAAAAGATCGGGCTGAATCCGGCGCGTCTGCGGATCGAGTTCATGTCCGGTGCAGACGGCAATCTTCTGGCAGAGAAAACCGATGAATTCACAGAAGAGATAAAAGGATTGGGATCATTGGGCAGCAGCGAGGGCTTAAATGATGAATCAGGCCGTCAAATTTTAAAAGTCAGGCTTGAGGCGGCCCAAAATATGGTCCCCTACTTGCGGTTGGCAGAACGGGAGCGGCTTCGGGTAACGGAAAAAACGGCAGGTGCCTATGAATCCTTTTTTACCAGTTCTGAGTTTGACCGGCTCTTTGATGAGGTCTTCTCAGATCTTTGGGCCATGGGCCAGATCATGGTACTGCTGAAAAAATCTCCCCTGTCCACCGGGGATATCAGCGCGCTTTTGAAGCTGAGCCCCTCCAAAGTATCAAATTATATGAACCGCTCATCCCGCCTGGGATGGGTTCGATATGATCCGGCTGAAAACCGCTACAGACCTGCAGTGTGAGGAGATTCTATGGACATCAAGGAAATCGACAAAATCATTGACAGACACAACAGCCAGCCAAGCGCCCTGATTCAGATTTTGCTGGATATACAAAAAGCCTGCAACTGGCTGCCCAAAGAGGCTTTGAGCAGGGTCAGTGAGAGTCTTGAAGTGCCGCTTACCCGTGTCCAGCACATTGTGACCTTTTACAAGGCCTTTTCCGTGGTGCCCAAAGGAAGACATAAGGTTCATGTCTGCATGGGTACTGCCTGTCATGTCCGGGGGGCCACCCGCATTCTGGACAGGGTGGAGG
>JAKSAU010000402.1 GCA_022361535.1 Desulfobacterales bacterium | reverse complement strand
GTTAAATGGCGCCTTGAAAACGCCGAGTTGACTATCAGGCTCCTTTTTTGGTTTTCGGGCCTTCAGTTTTTTTAAGCATCGCTTCTATCTCGCCGATCGAATTTTCAACGGATTTAAGCGATTGCTCTAAATTTTGTTTCATAAAATTCAATTGATCTAACTGAAAACGAAATTGCTGGATTTGAATCTCTTTGGGGACAGGTGGAAAAGGAGAAGCAGAAGGACCGGGCATAGTTCTTTGCTGCGTTGGATCACAACAACACCCCATTGCCGGGTTAGAAAATTGAAAACCTTGCGTCCCGGGGAATCCGGGCATGAATGGCTGCGAAAAACCATATTGAGTACACATGACGAACACTCCTTGAATATTTTTGTGAACATTCTTTGAATATTTGTGAACGCTAAATGCACAATAGGACAGGACTATACGTTTTGTCAAGAAAAGTATGGAAAACTAATAATTTCAAAATGTAAGAAAACTTGAGACTCTTTGAAAAGGCAACCTTCCCCACACTTTCAGGTATGATTTGTTTGCAATAATTATTTAAAACCCGTCAACAAAGTGGCGAAGAGTTGAACTAATTTTTTACATCGCTGATATCTGTCTTATTATGCTATTCGATGATTGCAGTTACGATTATAGTACCTGTTTTGGGTACTGGTTGTTGGTTAAAAAGGACTTTTAAATGCAAAAAGATACAGAGCATGCACTTGAGATAAAATTTAAGAAATACTATTCAGCCCATAGAAAAGGCAGGCTTTCAGACGCACGCAAAGGGTATCAGAAATTACTGAAAAAACGCCCTGATTGGGGAAGGGTGCTGTCTGCACTTGGAAACCTGTATCTGGACCAGAATCGGCCTGAAAAAGCTAAACCTGTTTTTGAAAAAGCAGCACATCTTGACCCGCCGGATTTGTCGGCCTGCTATAACCTTGGCAGGCTCAAGCAACTGGAAAATGATCACCAAGGTACAATAGAACTATATAAAACCATGCTTGATCAACAGCCTTCTGCAGGAGTGGTATGGAATAATCTGGGGGTTGCCTACCGTGAAACAGGTAAAAAAGATGATGCTCTCAAAAGTTTTCAGGCCGCTGTAAAATTCGTTCCTAACATGGCAGAAGCATGGAATAACCTGGGCGTGGCCCAAGATGAAATTAACCTGGTTGAAGAAGCTAAAAGTTCCTACCAGAAAGCCATTGAGATCCGACCGGGTTATGCCTCTCCCCATTTGAATTTAGGAATTTGCTTTCAAAAAGCCAATCAGTTTGAAGAAGCTGAAAAGCACTACATCAAGGTACTTGATTTACATCCTGATCATGAAATTGCGAAATTCATGCTCCAAAGCATAAAAGGAGATGTAACACCTGATGCTGCGCCGGTTGAACATGTACGCAGCATTTTTGACCAGTGTGCCCAAAACTTTGAAACCATCCTGGTTGAAGGGCTGGAATATAAGACCCCTGAGCTTCTGTTTAACCTTGTCCGCAACCACTTATCTAAAGATATGACAATTCTTGATCTTGGTTGCGGGACAGGTCTGGGGGCTCAGTTATATCGACCGTTTGCCAAAAGCCTGACAGGTGTTGATGTATCAGAAAAGATGCTTGAAAAAGCCGATGAAAAGAAAATTTACGACCGGCTTGAAGTATTTGACGCCCTAAAGGACTGGGCCTTTCCAACAAAATTTGATCTGATATACAGTTCTGATGTTTTTGTATATTTTGGGAACTTGGATACGATTTTCAAATCCGCATCCTCATATCTTTCTGATGGAGGGATCATCGCATTTTCATTGGAAAAGCTGGAAGGCATCACCGGAGATTACAAACTTTATCCCAGCGGCCGGTATGCGCATTCGAAAGAATATATTCAAAACTGTCTGAACAGACATGGATTAAAACTAATCAAAGCAAGCCACGCTGATATCAGAAACCAATCAGGAGATCCGGTTAAAGGGTTATTGATTGCGGCAGTAAAATAACTTGACATCATTAAAGAACGGCAGTTATATAACAAGTGTTCTTTAACGATTTTCAAGAGTTCATTATGCCGCCAAAAATAAAATTTCAAAGAGAATCCATTGTAAGCGCAGCCTTTAATGTTGTTCGCAAACAAGGGTGGCAGGGATTAACAGCCCGCACCATTGCAGCGGAGCTAAACTCTTCAACAAACCCCATCTATTCTCATCTCAATTCCATGAAAGATCTTGAAGAAGAAGTCATTAAAAAAGCAATCGATTTGTTTGAAGAGTACATTACAACACCCAGAACAGGTGACACGTGGATGGATCAGGCATTTGGCTACCTGCTTTTTGCCATTCGTGAAAAGGATTTGTTCAAAGCGATCCATGATGAAAACCACACTATGCTATACAAAAAGCATTCTGAAAAATTATGGGACGCAACAGGGAAAACACTTTCAGACTATTATCTTTTCAAAGATCTGCCTGAAGATATCATATTCAAAATTCGACACTCAAGATGGGTTTATATTCATGGTCTTGCTTCTTTATTTACAAACTCATTTCAATTTGATGCAGTCAAAACTGATGACGATCTGTTCGACATGATCCAGCATGCCAGCATGGCAATTTTCAGAGGGGTGAAGGATAACCCTGATCCTTGTGGAATATACAGCTGAGCACCCGGCGTTTTGAGATGCCGGTTTTTATTTCATAATATTTTTTTGATACAGGAGGCGACTATCATGAACTGCCACCAAAGGCTTTTGTCCAATCCGTCCCGTCGAAATTTTTTGATTTATACCAGCATGTCAGCATCTTTATTGTTCTTGGGCCCGGCGAGAAATACAGATCTGGTTTGGGCGTCAACAGGAAATGAGTATTATGTATTGAACAAGGAAAAATTCATGGCCGGTTTTGAAAAAACCTACCAAGCAGCAAACACCTACCTAAAGGCAAAATACGGAGACCAGGTAGCACAGGAAATCTGTAAAAAAGCAAGAAACGAGTTCACCCATCTTTTGCCTGATATTCCTTATATCGGCGGAGATAAACATCCTGGAACAAAATGGATGCTCTTATCAGGCCACTGGATCGCCTTTTTGCGGCCAATGCAGGAGAAAGGGCATTCAACACAAGAGGCCGCACAGATGATGTACACGCTTTATGCGGACTATTTAAAGACATTGCCAAAAGAAAAAATGGTCAAAAAAGGAGAGTATATGTTCACCCAGGAATTCATGGACATTATGAAAAACTGGGCACAAAAAACACAAGGCCAAAAGGTTGACTGGGTGGCGGATTTCATTCCCGGAGATGGAAAATCATTTGATTGGGGCATCGATTATCATTATTGCCCGTGTTTTGATTACTTTAAAGCACAGGGAGCAGCGGACATCGCGCCTTATTTCTGTCTTGTTGATTTCCCTGAACATAAGATGATGGGCACAGGACTTGTGAGAACCAAAACACTGGCCCAGGGAGATAAAATATGTGATTTCAGGTACAAAAAAGGCAGAGCAGTAACACAGGGCTGGTCAACTGAGATCTCTAAATTTCAGGGATAGTTTTGAAAATAAGAAAATCCATACTTTAAGATTATCAAATCCAGGGAGGAAAATTTACAGGGGAACTCAACCGGTTGGGTGTTTTTTAACAAAGCATACAAAATAGAAGTGTCAACAGGGTAAGCTCAAATTGGACAACGATAGAAAGCTTTGTTAAAAAACATCCTTGACAAAGATATTAAATGAAACTACTTTGAATGAACATTCAATCTTGGGAGAGAAATATGGTTGTAGACCCTGGAGAAGAAAAACGGGAAAAAATATTCAGTGCCACTTTAAAGCTGATAGCAGAGCATGGCTTCCATGGCACTGCTATGTCCAGGGTAGCCAAGGAGGCTGGGGTAAGCGCCGGTATCATTTACCACTATTTTGAAAACAAGGATGAGTTGATCATTGAATTGTACAAGTCGCTGAAGCGTGAACTGGCAGATATACTGATTAAGGATTTTGATCAGACACAGCCATTGAGTGCACAGCTAAGGTACATATGCGGCAGCTCATTCCGCTATCATTTAAGTCACCCCAGAGAGTCGGTATTTTTTCAGCAGTTTACCACCTCTCCGTATTATACAACAATGATTGAAAAGGAAATGAGCTGTCATTTCGGCATCATTTCAGAGACATTTGAAAGAGGGATGAATGAAATGATAATCAAGGATTTGCCAGGACCTGTAATCGGTACATTGATCGTTGATGTGGCAAGCTCTTTGGCCAAAAAGCAGGAAGTTGGGCTTGTGGACTTGACCGACGAAGTAGTGGACCGGATTGTGGATGCCATCTGGGAGGCGATCCGAAACTAAGCAAAAAATTTTATACTAATATTGAATGAACATTCAATCTAACAGGAAGCAAATATGTTTACAAAGCAGAATCATACTTACCCGAACCAAGGTATGGCTAAACAAATCCTCAAATGGGTCTTATTGCCTATTGCGATAGCCCTGATATCGGGCTGTTCCATGGTTGGTCCGGATTACACGCCGCCCGAAAAGGAACTAATAACGCATTGGCAGCTCCAAGATGACCCGGCCCTGCTGCCGGATGCAAAGCTGATTGTCCAGTGGTGGGAGCTGTTCAATGACCCTTTGCTCGACCAACTCATTATCACGGCATCACAAAACAATATAGACCTGCTGACTGCAGTAGCGCGGGTGGATGAAACCCGGTCCCGTCTGGGTATTGTGTCGAAAGACGCCCTGCCCTCCGTGGATATACAGGCGGATGTTACGAGAAACCGGGTCAGTGAAAACTCCATCAGCGGTAACTATGTTGAGACCATCTATGCTCCGGGTATCTCAGCGGGTTGGGAAATAGATCTATTCGGCCGAATCCGCAGGTCCGTAGAATCTGCAACCGCCCAATACGAGGCAAGCCAGGAAGACCGCACCGACGTGATGATCACTATCTATTCCCATGTTTCCCTTGCCTATCTGGACATCAGGACGACACAGGCAAGGCTGGCTGCGGCACACGCCAACATCGTCTCACAAAATGAAATGCTCGACTTGGTGCGCTCCCGGTTCACCCACGGTTTGGCAACAGATCTGGATATTGCCCAGGCGGAACGTCTTTTAGCACGAGCAGAAGCGGAGGTTCCCCCTTTGAATATTGCCCTGTCCCAGGCCATTAACAACCTTTCCGTGCTTTTAGGGCAGCAGCCGGGCTCTTTGCATCAAATGCTTGTGGATTCCCGGCCCATTCCTCTTCCCCCGGAAAGAGCAACGGTCGGAGTGCCGGCAGACCTGCTGCGGCAGCGTCCTGACATCCGCAGGGCAGAACGGGAACTTGCGGCACAAACTGCTATGATCGGGGTGGCCACAGCTGATCTTTATCCAAGCTTTACGCTCAACGGTTCTTTAGGTTTCGAATCAATCAACACCAGTGACCTTTTCGATGCAGGAAGCAAGGTATTTTCCTTGGGGCCTTCCCTTCGGTGGAATATCTTTTCAAGGGACCGGATCCGGAATCAGATCAAGGTGCAGGACGCTTTGACCCGGCAACGGCTGCTGGCCTATGAATATGCTATCCTTAACGGCCTTCGAGAAGTGGAAAACAACCTTAAAGCCTATATTGAAGACCGGGTTCGTCTCACTGCTTTGGAACGGTCCGTTGATGCGGCCAAGCGTTCTGTCAAACTGGCCAGCGATTTATACAAAAAAGGTCTTTCTGACTTTCAGCCTGTCCTGGATGCCCAACGGGATCAGTTCAATTATGAAAACCAGTTGGCCTCTGCCCGTGGTAACGCGTCAGCCAATTTTGTCCGTCTTTATGCAGCCCTCGGCGGTGGTTGGGACCCGGCCTCTGCAAAATATGCAAACCTCCAAATAAAATATTAATACAGGAGAAACCTTATGTCTGTTTCATATAAACTATACTTGAGTTTGATCGCAATGCTGATGATTTCATCGACATTTGTAACGGGGTGTACCCAAGAAGATGCCAATGCATCTTCACCTGCTCCCCCGCCCCCCAGTGTAACTGTGAGCAAGCCTCTTGCAAAACATCTTACCCATTACACCGAATACACAGGCACCACAGAAGCATTGGAGGTCGTCAATATTCGGGCAAGGGTTGAAGGCGTTCTTTCAAAAGTGCATTTCACCCCCGGGACTTTTGTTGAAAAAGGACAATTGCTCTACACTATTGACCCTGAGGATTATAACGCCAACCTTGAAGAAGCCAAAGCGTCATTAAACATACGTGAAGCAGAACTTGAGCTGGCAAAAGCGACGCTTATCCGGCGTGAAAAGGCATACAAGGATAAGGCTGTCAGTGAGGTGGCCGTTATCCAGGCAAGAGCCGACCTGAATGCAGCAAAAGCTGCGAAAGCCGCAGCAAATGCCGCGGTAAAACGGGCGTCCATTGACTTGTCCCATACACGGATTTCAGCGCCTATTTCCGGTAAGGCCAGCCTGAATCTGGTAGATGAAGGAAACCTTGTGGGGGCAGGAGAATACACCCTTTTGACCACCATTGTGCGGGATGATCATATTTATGCTTACTTCACGGTTAATGAAAGGGACCTGCTTCGTTTCAGACAAGTTTTAGAGGCACAGCCTTCACCAGCTGCAGAAAACACCCGTATCCAATTAGGCCTTGCCAACCAGGATGACCATCCGTTCGAAGGCAAAATCGACTATATCGATCCCCAGGTGGATACCGCTTCGGGAACAATCCGCATCAGGGGAATATTTCCCAACCCTGACCACAGGATTCTGCCGGGTCTCTACGCCAGGGTAAAAATACCTACTGGTGATGCAAAAAATGAACTTCTGGTACCGGACACAGCCGTGAACAGAGATCAAAAAGGATATTATCTGCTGGTAGCCGACCCATACGATAAAGTCCGGTATCAACCCATCGAACCCGGCCCCCTGGTGGGACATTTGCGTGTAGTCCGCCAAGGGGTCAAGGCAGAAGACCGGGTTATTATTAACGGCATTCAAAAAGCCCGGCCGGGAAGTCCTGTAACCACAATCAATGAGCAGGTATCCATGACACCATCTAAAACAGACGATCCGTCAGCCTAACCTGCATTGGAGATATAAGTAATGTTTGGTAAATTCTTTATCAACCGCCCGATTTTCGCCATAGCCATTTCAGTT
>JAKSAU010001185.1 GCA_022361535.1 Desulfobacterales bacterium | reverse complement strand
GATGACGGGGGCACAGATGCTGGAGAAAATCCGAACCGATCCCCAGCTTCGAGATATGCCTGTGCTCATGATTACTGCGGAATGTGAGCGGGATATTGTTTACGAAGTGGCTGAAATAGAGGTCGACGGGTATCTGCTCAAGCCCCTGACACCAGTGATGCTTGAGGACAAAATTCGCCATGCTGTTGAGAAGGCAAACCACCCGGACGACGCTACCCTTTTAGCCAGAAAGGCAAGGGCAATGGATGAGGCTGGTAAACTTGAACCCGCAATCGTTTGCCAGGAACGGGCTGTGGCTTTGAAGCCCAATGCATCAAGACTGAAGCGGAATTTAGGCATTCTCTATGGCAAGGCTGGTAAAGTTTCTGAAATGGAACGGTGTTTTCTTGAAGCGGCTGCAGTCAACCTTCAGGATGCCGTGACCCGTCATTTGTTAGCTAAGTTGTACTGGCAGAAAAAAGACTGGCACAAGTCCGTGAGATATTCCTGCGAAGTTTTGTCCCTGACCAACCGGTTCAATGAGTTTGCAATAAAAGAGGGCAAGCAGCTTTTAACCCTCAAACAAAATGAATTGGCGATTACTGTATTTAATAAGCTGTTAAACAAGCTCGATAAGCATTTGACCATAAAAGAGGAAATTTTAGACCTGTGCATGGAAAAAGGAGAGAACGGATTTGCCCGGACCCTGCTTCGGCGTCTGCTAACTGACTTTCCATCCAACCACGGATTATTCTATAAGGCCGGTCTGGTCTATGAAGCCTTGGGCGAAGAAGATAAAGCCCTTGAGTATTTTATGGCTGCAGATAAAAATATGATCAAACCGGTTCAAACAAAGCTGAAAATCGCCCGGCTCTTTTATGTTAAAAACAAGATTCTCCAGGCAGATGAATTTCTCACTGAAGTACTTCGTATAGAACCCGATAACGAGGACGCCTTAGAACTTCGCCGCACCATTTAAATGTAAGTTTATTTTTAAACATTAGACACCAAATGCCTTCATTTGGATAAAGGTTGTTACACTATTGCCTTTACAATGATGTAATATGCTTTACGATCTGTATTGCAAAACAGACTAAATCTCCACAATGATTGTTCGACAATTTCTGATTGACAACTCTGTGTAGAGCCGATAGAAATGCCAGAATACAATTGTAGTGATATCGCAATGATGTATATTTGTATATTTTTGTGGTTTATTTGCTTTTAGATAAGACATTGAAATACAAACCATTAAGGCTACATTTTTAGAAAATGGTTTAAAGCCAGAGGCGTTGGCAGCCGGGAGGGGCCGGCATAAAGGGGCAGTAAGAAAATGTGATCGGAGTTTTTTTCAATGGCATGGTTATTGAAAGCTTAAAACCATCCGGGTTGCGGTCACGGACAGTTAAAAGCGTTTTGAATGCGGAGGGTGGATCGGACGGGATCACACGGACTCTAAATCCGTGCAGCCGGGTGCGACTCCCGGACTCTCCGCCATTTTATATTGGTAGTATGTGTTTAGGCCCGGGAATAAAGAAGACGCTTTCCGGATGCATCAGATCCGGTGTGAGCATAATAAAACGGTTAACCTAAGATTTTAAACGAACAGGAGAAATTAAAATGGCAGATTTTAACGCAATGCAGGACGCCCTGGTAAGCTGTGACCAGGCTAAGCTTGAAACTTTGGTAAACAGTGCCCTGGCCGAAGATGTACCGGCCATTGATATCCTGAACAACGGCCTGATCGCCGGGATGGATATTGTTGGTGAAAAAATGGAAAACGGTGACATGTTTATCCCGGAAGTTCTGATGGCGGCCCAGGCCATGGGTGCCTGTGTTGGAATCCTCAAACCTTTGTTGGGAGACGAGGGCGGTGCCCAGGGAGCCTCTGTAGTTATTGGCACAGTTAAAGGCGATCTGCATGACATCGGCAAAAACCTTGTTGCCATGATGATGGAAAGTGCGGGCATGACCGTTCATAACCTGGGTGTTGATATTGCTCCTGAAGACTTTGTTGCGCAGATCAAAGAAAAAGACGCCAAAATTGTCTGCTTGTCAGCTCTTTTGACAACCACCATGCCGGCAATGAAACAGACCATTGACGCTATCGTGGAATCTGGTCTGCGTGATCAGGTTAAAATTATGGTAGGTGGTGCCCCTGTTACCCAGGCGTTCGCCGATGAGATTGGTGCTGACGGGTTTGCCCCCGATGCCGGATCTGCCTCTAAAATGGCCAAAGCCCTTGCGGCCTAAGATGGCAACTGCCATAAGCAGATAAGGAGAAATACGCTATGTTCGAAGTCATTGGTGAAAGAATCAATACCTCCCGGAAACTGGTCCAGGAAGCAGTTGCCAATCGAGATGCCCAATACATTATTGACGATGTGAAAAAACAGGAAGCTGCCGGCGCCACATTTATCGATGTCAATGCCGGTGCCCGTATTGGTCATGAAGAAGAGGATATGAAATGGCTCCTGGAAGTTATTCAGCCGGAAGTTACGCTGCCGCTGACCCTGGACTCCCCTGATCCGGCTGTATTGGAGATGGCTTATTCCATGGTGGAAAAGACTCCCATGATCAATTCCATCTCCCTGGAAAAAGACAGGTTCGATGCAATGATTCCTTTTCTCAAGGGTAAAGACTGCAAGGTTATTGCACTTTGTATGGATGATGCCGGCATGCCTGAATCCTCTGATGATATCTTTGCCCGTGCAAAGAGCCTGATTGAAGAATTGAACGCTGTAGGCATTCCAACAACTAATATTTATGTGGATCCACTGGTGCAACCCATTTCCACCGACTCCAACAAAGGGATGATGGTATTGGATGCCGTACGGGCCATAAAAGCTGAATTTCCGGAAGTTCATATCACAGGCGGCCTGTCGAATATTTCGTACGGGCTTCCGCAGCGCCATATCATTAACCGGACCTTTGTCACCCTGATGATGGATGCAGGTATGGATTCCGCTATTATCGATCCATTGGATGCAAAGATCATGGCAACGATCAAAACTGCAGACATGCTTCTTGGAAATGATCAGTTCTGCATGGAATACCTCAAAGGCGTCCGTGCAGGAGTCATCGAAAGTTAAAACAGGCAGGTAACTTTGAGTCTCAGGAAAACATCACACCTTATGCCTGTAAAAAACATCACATCCTTACTGGACCGCCTGGAACACGGCGGTCCGGTTAAGGAAGCCGATATAGCATCCCTTCTGGATCTGTCTGACCCGGAAGGGATCAGGTTGTTGTTTGAAGCGGCTGCCCGTGTCCGGGACAGACACTTCGACAATAGGGTGTTCTTGTATGGGTTCCTGTATTTCAGTACATTCTGCCGTAATAATTGCCGGTTTTGCCAATATAGAAGATCCAACACAGAATTTGCCAGATACCGCAAAACTCCGGATGAAATTTTTACGGCTGCTGTTCAGATGGCAGACCTTGGTGTACACCTGATAGACTTGACAATGGGCGAAGATCCCGACTGGCACGAAAAAGGCGAAGATGGCTTCAGTCAGCTTGTTGATCTGGTTCAACAGGTGAGGCAGGAAACAGGGCTGCCGGTCATGATTTCACCGGGCGTGCTCCCCGATGCCGTGTTAGAGCAAATGGGACGTTCAGGTGTTGACTGGTATGCTTGTTACCAGGAAACACACAACCGGCAGTTATATGCCTCTCTTCGTTCCGGGCAGGATTTTGATGAACGCCTGTCCAAAAAGCAACTGGCAAAAGACACAGGCATGCTCGTGGAAGAAGGGCTGCTCACAGGGGTCGGGGAAACATCTCTTGACCTTGCCCGCTCCATCTTGTGGATGAAATCTTTTCCTGTTGATCAGGCCCGTGTAATGACCTTTGTTCCCCAGCCCGGCACACCCATGGCCAAGGCATCTGCCCAAGACAGTTTACGGGAACTTATCACCATATCGGTGATGCGCCTGGTGCTTCAAGACTGCCTGATACCAGCGTCCCTGGATGTAGATGGCCTGGACGGGTTGGAAGACAGGCTTGCAGCAGGTGCCAATGTTGTCACTTCCATTGTTCCGCCGGAGCAGGGACTTGCCGGTGTAGCCAATCATTCCCTTGATATTGAAGATTCCAGGCGAAATCTTGATCATATTTTACCGGTGCTTGAACGCCTCGGACTTGCGCCTGCAACAGCGAAAGAATACCAAGACTGGGTTTATCGGCGCAAAAGCAAACGTCCTCTTGTTTGCCAAGCCAAGGCTTGTTAAATAGCGTAGTTTGCATGGGTTAAGCCCGGCTTTTTTCTAACTATACTTTCTTTGATTTAAAAATCCAATCAAGTCAAATCAACGCGCCTGCTTTGTCTGGCTTTCATATACCCTTCGATATTGATCACTGTTTATAATATTCGTTAGTTTCATCTTACACATCTGTGTTTACACCTATGTAAGATGTTGCACTTCTATTGCCTTTTTATAAGGAATTCATGGGTACGCTTTGTTGAGCAATGGCCTGTATTTAGGGACGAAACAGCTTTGTCTTTGGATTCGGGCTGCTGGCACGAATGTTGATTTAATCCTTTGCTGATATCGAACTTATGGGCAGGGAATCTGTCCGAAATGATTAACCGATTCAAGAAAGGGAGAAAGTATGGAGTCAACAATGGCAAGTCCTGCAACCCAAGAGACTGAAGTCCCGGGTAACGGAACGGAGTCCAGCTTTGAAAAGTTGGTCGGTGTTTATGATGCACCACTGTTCTGGCCGGTTCTGATTTCTTTTATTTCGATTATTATTTGCGCCTTGGCGTTTCCGGATGCAACAGCTAAAACATTGGTTACTATCCGGAATTTTCTAATTTTTAATTTTTCCTGGGCGTTCTTGTTTGGGGTGGGGGTAACCTTATTCTTTTGTATCTATCTTGCGGTAAGTCCATTTGGAGATTTAAAGCTGGGACTTGATACGGATGTGCCGGACTTCTCGTTTTCTGCATGGATCTCTATGCTTTTTTCCTGTGGCTTGGGAATCGGTTTTGTTTTTTATTCTGTTGCAGAACCATTAACCCATCTGCATAATTCTTCCCACATCATTGACATGGGAATGGCTGGTAAAGCCGGTGGAGTCCCCAAAGCGATTGAAATCACGATCCTTGACTGGGGAGTTCACGGTTGGGCTCTTTTTGCCCTTGCAGCATGGGCTATTGCCTTTCCTGCCTACCGTCTTGGAAAGCCTCTTACCGTGGCCACAGGCCTTTACGGTATCTTAGGAGACCGTTGTAATACCAGTATCTGGGGACGGTTGGCTGACGGTTTAGGTGCGCTGGGTACCATTGGCGGTAATGCTGCAATGATAGGACTTGGTGTGGCCTCCATTAGTTTTGGTATTAAAACCTTATTCGGCATTGAACTAAGTACTGGCGGACAAGCCGGTGTCATGCTGATGTTGATTGTCGCCTATGTAATCTCTGCAGCCACTGGTGTTGAACGCGGTATTAAAATTTTAAGCCAGGTTAACATGGTGCTTGCAGGATGTGTTCTTCTTATTCTCCTTTTCTTTGGCCACGCCTCTACCCAGTATCTTTTCAACATGATGACCCAGCTGTGCGGTGATTATTTTTCAAACATCTGGGAGTATTCCTTCTGGAGTGATGCCGGTAACTTTGAACAGCGTGACTGGCTGGGCTGGTGGATTGTGTTCTACTGGTTGTGGTGGATTTCTTATATCCCCTTTTGCGGCGGGTTTATCGCCCGTATCTCCAAAGGCCGTACCCTGCGCGAATTCATGTTCGGCGTAATTTTCGTCCCGGTTGTCCTGGCGATTATCTGGTTTGGTATCTGGGGCGGTTCTGCTGCTTATGCTGAACTAAACGGTATCATCCCATTGTGGGATAGTGTTAAAGCCAATCCCGAATCCGGTGTCTACAATCTGCTGGGATCTATGCCTGGTGGTTGGTGGATCAGCCTGATCGTTCTGTTCAACATTATCATATTTGCTGTTACGACATCTGACTCTGCATCATTTTTTGTTGCCATGCAGATGTCAAAAGGGGATCAGAACCCTAAAATTGCCATGCGTTTGCTCTGGGGTGTGATTATCGGTCTTACCGGTATTATTTTCCAGCTTACCGGTGGATTTAATGCCATAAAGAGTCTTGCCATTGTTGTTGGCGCACCGTTTTTCCTGGTGGGTATTGCTTTTATCTTTTCAGTATATGCCATGCTGAAAAAAGCAAAGGCAGGCCAGATGTAGGATTACTTTAAAAATAGCGTTAATCAAAAGCCCGGGCACATATTGTGTCCGGGCTTTTTTATAAAGCAGTGCTGTTTTCATTTAACAACAATTCTCAAAATAAATTTTCGATTAGCCCTGGTGAACAAAGGCATCCCATATACATATACCGGCCCGTTTATTCTAAGAAGCGGCTGCCGAATTTTCTTTAAAAAATCCGCTTGATGCCGTCTTCTTAGAACAAACGAAGCTAAGTGCTAAAACGGCAATACCTTTATTTAAGGATGCTATCGATAATTAATCTACCCGCATTATAAGGGAACATATTTTGGGGAACCGTAATGGTGCTTAGTACCTTAAAGTAGTTGAAATTCATTATCCTTGAAAAAATGGTCGAACGCATTATAGTATCTGGCATGAAATATAGACTCCCCATACCCGCTCGTTTTTTTTCTTTCCTGGTTGCTTCTTTGCTGACACTGCCGATTTCAACAGCTGGGGTCTTTGCCCAACAGCCCAAAATGGAATTGGTCGAATCCGTTATGTGCGAGGGTATCAGCAATTTTAAACCGGTGAATCCGGCTGTTGTTTTTTCCATGTCGCAAGGAGAGGTTTTCTGCTTTACCGGGTTTGATCCGGTCCGCGAAAAAACCTATATTTTTCACGACTGGTATAAGCGGGATACCCTTGTTTTCTCTATGCGGCTGACCCTGTCTCCGCCAAAGTGGTCGTCCTTTTCCAGGGTACAGATTCGAGAGGCGGACAAAGGCCCCTGGCGAGTGGAAATTAGGGCTGATAACAATCAAATTATAAAAACACTTAGGTTCAGCATGTCTGATTAACCACTTATGGAACAACTTCTATCTTCGCTTCCCGGATTTCGTTGGCAGGATATACTGGATATTTTTCTTAACGCCTATATCCTGTTTCGATTATATGTGCTGTTTCGCGGTACGAATGTTCTGCGTGTACTGATGGCTGTGGTGGTTTTGTGGATGGTTAGCCGCAGCGCATCCTCCATGGGTCTGATCATTACAAACTGGGCCATGCAGGGAGTGATTACGGCAGCCACCTTTGTTATCATTATTGTATTTCGGAATGAAATATCCAGTGTGGTAAGAACCCGCAGCTTAAAATCTTTTTTATGGGGTATACCAAAACAGCAAGTCAACACCCCGGTTAACATCATCATTGATAGCCTGAAAGAACTGGCTGAAGAGAAAATCGGCGCTTTGATCGTATTGCCGATGAAACAGCGAATGGAAAGTATTGTTAGGCCCGGGGTGCCTGTAAATGCAAAGTTGTCCAGGGAAATGCTTGTCAGTTTGTTCTGGCCCGGAACCCCCCTTCATGACGGGGCCGTGATTATACAGGAGAACCGGATCAGCCATGCAGGTGTGATTCTGCCTTTATCCCAAAACAAAGAACTGTCATCCAAATACGGTACCCGGCACAGGGCCGCCTTAGGTGTGACTGAATTGACCGATGCCCTTGTTATTGTGGTATCAGAAGAACGGGGACGGATATCCCTGGTTAAAAATAATAAGATAAAAACGGTGAACGACCCCTCTGATATCGAGGCGTTTCTCACACCTTATGCAGGTGAGCCGGCATCCAAAAAAGGAAAAGTAAAAAAGCAGACCCGGGAGATGATCCTGGCTGCAGCTATCTGCATCTTATGCACAACAGGGTTGTGGTATAGTTTTTCCAGGGGGATGGAAACCTTGGCTACCCATGAAGTGCCCATTGAGTTTATGAATCCTGATCCTAAAATGAATATTATAGCCGCATCAGCATCCAATGCAAAACTTCTGATCAGCGGCACCCGCCCGTTGATAAATTCTCTTACCCGGGAGCAGATCAATATAAAACTGTCTCTTGACGGTGCCCGGGTGGGGGCAAACAAGCTTAACATCGCAAGCGAAAATGTCCTGCTTCCCCCTGGTATACGCCTTAAACAGATTGAACCTGACGAGGTGGAGATCACCCTGGATGCTATGATGGAAAAGCAAGTCCCTATTCAGCCGGACTGGATCGGAAAGCTGCCCCAAGGCTATATCATGAAAACAGTGAGTGTTTCCCCGCCAATCATTGGGGTGACAGGTGGAGAAATCGCCCTTAAAAAAGTATCCACCATTTTTACTGAGAAAATTTCTCTTGATGGCATGACTACCCCCGGCACTGTTACGGTTGGACTACTCATGAGCCCTGCAACCCTTAAAACAAAGGGCAATGTAAAAAGAGTTCAAGTCAAATATGTCGTAGCGCCGAAACAGGTTTTATAGTTGTTTCACAGTTTATTTTAAATCGGGGCATGCCACACAGTCCTTGAGATTTGCTTTCAAGCGGGTTAAAATACCTCATATTACCCTGATCACCGACCGACACTGAGTTCCTACCAAACATTTAAGTCATCCTGCCCAAGGTGGTGCTACGGGGTCATTATTCAAAAAGGGGGGGGGAAATGACAGGACTGACCTTCAAATCTTTTAGACCGGACAGAGGTGGCCGCCGAAAAATTGCAGACCGGCGGTTCAATGTGGCAACAAAACATGATCCTGAGCGGCGGACAGGGTGGAAACGCCGCAACGGTTTGGACCGGCGTTTTCGCCAGATCGGAACCTCAGGTGTTAACCGTCGCAGGGGATGGCCGTCAGAGCATTCAGAACAATAAACCAGGCCAGGTGCCTGATTCTTTACTGAAAGAAAGGAGGAGGTATGGATACAATACTATCTCAATTTCCTTTTTTCTCGGGGATTTCCCGTGAGAGGCAGGAAGAAATAGAGTCGTTTGCCATAACCCAGGACTATGCCCAGGGGGAAACAGTTTTTCAAAGCGATGAACCGGCCAGAAATCTTTATGGCCTTTTAAAGGGCGAAGTAAGCCTGGCCCTTGTTTTCAGGGAGGAAGTCGTTACCCGGAATATAAAATGGGAGGAATATGTTGATATAAAAAAGGAAATCTTTGAAAAACCTGTCATTATTGAAGAGATTTCTCCGGGTAATATATTCGGATGGTCAGCACTGGTAGAGCCAGCTAAAATGACGGCCGCGGCTAAGTGCGAAACAGATTGCCAGATCCTGTTAATTCCGGCAGAGCTATTGAAAAAGGTTTTCGAAAAAGATCCGGAACTCGGGTATATCCTAAGCTCAAGAATAAGCGATATCATTGCAGGAAGGCTGAATACCAGGACGCAAAAACTTGTGGATGCATGGTGTACATTATTTGAAAACGGAAGTATCGGTGCGGTGTGATGCCGTTAACAAGATTAAAGGTGCACATTGTTTAAAAAAATTGCTTGTATAAAAGCATGGAATATAGTTACCATTCAGCTAAGCTGTCAGTTGGATATTTATTGATAATGCTCGGTTATACAGAAACCTAAACCTAATTTATAAAGGTATGTAACGAGCACCATGATAAAATCAAAACCGATTGGCGTTTTTGACTCTGGTGTAGGCGGACTATCCATATGTCACGCCATTAGGGAAATTCTTCCCAAAGAGAATATTCAATACTTTGCTGATATACATTTTTCTCCGTATGGGAATAAGCCCCGTTCCCTGATCGATAAACGTTCCGGTTACATTGTTGATTTTTTAGTCCGTAATGGATGCAAGGCTGTTGTGGTTGCCTGCAATACTGCAACGGTAAATTCAATCAAGCTTCTTCGATCGAAGTTTTCCATTCCCATTGTAGGGGTCGAGCCAGGGGTCAAACCTGCGTCATTAAACAGTCACAATGGTATTATTGGTGTGCTGGCCACGGCACAAACATTAAGCAGTGACTCCTTTAAATTACTTAAATCAAGGTTTTCAAAACATATCAGAGTCGAAGTTCAGGCTTGCCCTGAATTTGTCGAACTTGTAGAACACCTGGATCACAATAGTAGAAAAGCCGTGCTGGTTGCACAAAGATACATTGATCCTCTTTTATCAAAAGGGTGTGATCAAATCGTTCTAGGCTGCACCCACTTTTCGTTTCTAAGAAAGGCTATTGAAAAGGTCTCCGGAGACAGAGCCGTTGTCATTGATACTGCCATGCCTGTTGCACAAGAGCTGAAAAGACGGTTGCATGATTTGAACCGGCACAATGAGTCTGGTTCTAACGGTAAAATGGAGTTCTGGACCAGTGGTGACTCTTCTATAGTTGAAGACAGGATAAACACACTATGGGGCAAGGACAGCGTTGTAAATGAAATAGCACCTTGAGTTTATAAATCCTGATTTGAACGGACGATTTTAATTTGATACTAAACCCAATCAATTGCTGACTGCTTTTACTACGCCCCCACAAAGATAAATCCCGCCCAGAAAAAGGCGTTATCGAAAATTCGATCATCTGAAGACAGTTTCCCAAGCCATCCTTGGTATCGTTGTATGATGATTTCACCATCGATATGCGTAAATTCTTTTATGGCATCGACAGTCAATTCACGAAGCCATTTTTGTGCCTCTTTTAATGCTTTATGTGGAGAGATAGACCTGTTTAGATTTTCATAGAATTTTGACATTAAAAGGCATGTTGCAATATCATCCACTTTCCATATTGTGCTTATAACTCCAGCAGTTCCTGCCAGTAAAAAACCCGTTGGCAAACCAACAAATTCATCTGGGGCCTCTTGGAGGTCTGTAATTCCAGTTTCGCAGGCAGACAGTGTAACCAGCCGAGTTGAGTTAAGAGATAATTCGGCAAGAATTCCAGATAAAAGAAGCTTATCCGGATGAGCAAGTTCGAGGCCTGAATACATTACATCTTCCCAATCGTGGGTGCCATGACAGGCAAAGTGCAGATAGTTTGCATCGGCTACCAGTTCCAGTACTTTTCTCCGCGTTGCTTCCTTGCCGTGGAGCAATACAGGATTCTCAAAATATTTAGATATAAGTGACGCTTCTTGATCCGAAAAGTCAAGGTCACCACCCGGATTAACGACAGCCAGAAGACTTTTTGGACCTGCCTTCTTTTCCTCGAGCCGAGACAGACATACTTTACGTGTATAAATGCTCGGGGCGTATATAACATTATAATCCTCTGCCAGCGTTTGTTGTTTTCCGTTGATCTCACGTGAAGCTGCATGGATGGCCAAAAACCATAATCCGCCCTGTGGCAACAAAAGAAGGGAAGACTTGGGTTTGATCCCAAGCTTTGGAAAACGGTCATAAACGGGATCTATCAAATTCGCCCAGAGATCATTCATAAATTTTGACTGAATGTCCAGCCATTGCTGGAATTGTTCTGGTGTCGTGATGCCTGTGGTTGCTTGAATCAAAGACACCCAGCTATGTGGTTCTCGACCGTCCAATAACATGTTTAATCGTTCCGAAGTGAAATCTGGAATTTCAACGATATTTAACGGGTTCAAATTTTTAGCGTTTGATTCCACAATAAATATAATTGTCCCAAGAGTTGTAACTGCGAATGCTACCAGTCCACCATCTTTCGGTATTTGATCAACGATTTCTGATATCGATTTTAGTCGTCCATCGAAATGGGAACTGTAAGTTTTCACTTCTATAGCCAGTTCATTAAGCAAGGATCTGGCATTGCGAAGCTTTTTTCCTGTCTCAGCAGTGTCTACTATGGGCTGTTTTGGTGACGGCCGCATCAGTCCTTCCAGTAAGCGCACCTTTTCGCGGGCTTTTCTCATTTGAGCAGCAAGTTCAGACGGTATACCTGCCAGCTCAATGTCTGAAAACGCCAATGTTTCTGATAGAATCCGGGTTTTGCCAGATTCCAGCATAATAAGGGCTTCATCAAGCCGGTTAAGCTTTACAAGGCAATAAGTTGCCCGAATGTGAGCCAGTTCGGTCTCTTGGACTTCAGCCTTTTTACCTGGTTCAGTATAAGCTGTTGCCAATAACTCTTCCCCGGCCTTAATGGATAAATTATAGGCTTCAAAAGCATCCTCAAATGACTGACCCAAAAAATGGATATGTCCAAGATAAGCCTGGGATAACCTGTATTCGGTAAGGTACGTTTTCTTTGTAAAGATTTCGAGGGAGTCTTGGATGTATTCTAATGCACGCCTGCGAGCAGTTTCGTCTAAGTTTTCTTGATTAATCAATGCCGCGGCTAAATTCCGACTGTATATTGCCCATCCATAAGGATTGGCTTCTCGGCTTGTCCGCTTTACAGCTTCCTCAGCGTATTCGACAGCTTTTAGTGATGCACCATTGTCAAATTCTTGAAGCTCACTGTAAACAGCAGCAAGATTTGAAAGACTTTCTATTTCACGTTCCGTATTTCCCATTTCATAGTATGCTTGAAGCGCTTTTTGCATATACTTCTCAGATAAAAGTAAATTTTCATACCGGTCTGGAAGCGCTATATATCGGTAAATGCTTCCCATGCCTGTAAAGCACTCAGCCAGCCAGGTTTTTGAGTCTTCGGGGTCAAGCGTGGCTTCGGACTCTTTAAAATAATCAAGTGCGGCTTTCATGTTGGTTTCGCTGTTTCCCTGAACACGTTTCATAAGAGCCATGGCAAGAGAAGAGGTTGTTAACCCATAATATTGGGGATAGTCTTCACTATTATGAACTTCAAGTGCTCGTTTATAACAATTAATTGCATTTTCAATGTTATCAGATCTATCACCGCGAACATCCGCATAGTATATTGTACCTAAATTGTGCTGTATCTGCGCCCATTCATCTTCATGTTCCTCACGTTTAAAGACACGAAGTGCATTATTTGTATGCTCAAATGCATTTTTGAAATCCTTTTCCGGATCGTTACTTAAACGGCGACGAAAAACGTCACCTAAATGTAGCTGTATGCGTGCCCAAAGAATAGAATCCCCTGATGCATTGGCTTCAGCCTTTTTTAAGTCATCTATAGCCTTATCAAAATCAACCTGTCGGCCATCTTCCTGCTGCTTGAGACGTAGCTCTGAAAGAAGCTTTGCTGCTTGGGCGTAACCAGAGTCAGGTTGTACCGGATCGATTGAAAGACCTTTTTTGAGATGCTCGAACGCCTGCTTTTGATAACCTAATTCGTCATGTACTTTTCCAAGAAGACGATGTGTAACTGCCCAGTTTTCAGGATTTTTCTCTTTGCGGCTTGTCTGTAGTTCCTTCTCTAGAAATTCTTTTGCACGTTCGAGATTATCTTCGGGGTTACCATTGCCGCGTTCTAAAAAAGCCCGCCCGAAATCACCGTAAACGCCACTAAATTTAGCACCTGCATTTGTATAATCTTCGATGACACTATAGAAGCGGGTTATGGCCTGCTCGATTTTATCTTCATTCTCTATCGATAGAAGAAGGTGTGCTATATGGAGATTCAAAGAAGCTCTATGCATAGGCGTAGGGGCTTGCTTAATCATCTCATTGATCGTACTAACACTCCAGTCAAGCGCAGTCTCACCCTTAGCATTGGCATAGCCAAAGGCAATATCAGCTATGCGCACGCTGATGCTTAACCAGTCGTTTTCTTCAAGCAATAGGTTCAGATCTTTTATACGCAGTTCTCCTCTTTCGATGTCCTCGTTTGATAATGCCATTGACAAATGAGCTAATAGCTGGTCTTGAACCCATCTGATTGAACCTTCAACACCCTTCTCACGAGCTATATCCAGCATCATGGCAGCATTATTAATCAGTGTAGAGGCAGCTTGATTATCTTTGTTCATTTCAAAAAGTGTTTCAATTAATTGCGTGGCAGATTCACTTAAAAGTATGTCTTTATGTTCTATCAGACTGTTTTTTTTCTCTGCCCATGACGTACTTTCTACAAACGCTCTCAACGTCTGATTTAGATATTCATTTTTTAACATGTTCAGCCCGGCTTCTAATCCCTGTTCCCGGGAAAGCTGCAACAAAGATTGGATATGCTTTAAAACATTCTCAGCTTCATGATCTTCCTCTTCATTTGCTCTTTTTATATTTTTAGATATAATCGCCAATGCATCATCCGTGAGCAAAATTTCACTATACTTTTTCAGGGCTATTGCTCTGTCATTAGGCCTTGCCGTATTCACAATGCTGTTCAAAGCATTGATAAGGTCATCAGTACCTATATTGTCATCCATCGTAGGTAATCTCCTCTGGGTTTAAGTGAGAAAATTCAAATTCAGGGCTTCTAAAGATCGGGCCACCAATTCCAAAACGCCTTTTAACATTGCTGGCCTTAAAAAGCGGAGTCAATCCCTCTTCTGCTATGATGCGAGTATGCATATTACTGAAATATCCAGTACTAAGGCCTGCCTGTACATCAGCGATGCTAATTCCTCCCGGCGATATATTGCTTTTTGCAGACAATTCTATTCTGGCATTTGCCCCGTTTGATATAAGGATAGTTGCAGATTTGGCTTCCAATATTTCCGTTACAACATAGTGGCTTAGTTCCCATTTTCCATTTTTATACAACTCAAGAATGGTTTCCCCTAGCTCTATTTGATTCTCAATTGAAGGAGAGAGAGTGTCAAGCGCTTCAAATAAAGTCGCGTTGGCTTTTTGCATCTCGACCGAAAACCCCGCCTCTGCGATCGCAAGTTGACTCATTGGCGGTGGTGGCTCCCCTTTGGCTTTGAAAGATACTGATACTGCTCCTTCGCTTGTATAATTTACATGGCTGGCTGTTTTATCATGGCGAATATTGAATGATATTCCTTTGTCTTTAATATTACCGATACGCTTATAGTGCCCTTCATCAAAAACAACTATATCACCTAAACTTATTGGCTTCCCTGGTAACCACATCGCCATGTACTTGAATTTACTGTATAGTTCTTTTGTGTATTGTTTTAGCGGGCTTGGCATATAAACCTCCTTAGTCTGATAACCTGATGGTTTAATCTATTGGTACCTGACCCAACCTTTGATAACTTGAAATCGGAAAGTAGATTCTCAGTGAGTATTAGAAAGATTTAAAAAAACATATCAGCGTTTTTATATGTTGTAAACATTTTTGAATTTTTGAGTAGAAGGGTAATGCCATGAAGCGGAGCAGCTAAGTGGTCGTAATCTAAATTGAAGCCTTTGAAAAGCGGATAGAATCAGGATACTAGATAAGTATCACAGACTTTTAAAATAACAGTAAGGCTGATTCCTCCTGTCAGATCAACCCCAGAATTTTACACCTTGAGTCATAAGCCCATGCAATTCTTTTGTTAAGTATGTAAACTCAACTGCTTGTTTTTAAGAATGAATTTTTGATCTGCAATGCGTTTCACCTGATCCATATAATGGGAAACCATGATGATTGTGCAGTTTTTTTTCAATTCAGTCAGAAGTTGCTCAATAACCGTTGCTGAGGTTTCGTCAAGAGAGGAGGTTGGTTCATCCAATAACAGTACAAGGGGTTTTGATATCAAGGCCCTTGCAATACACAGACGCTGCTGCTGACCCCCTGAAAGCATGCGTGCATCATCTGACAGCCGGTCTTTCACTTCATCCCATAAGAATGCCTGCTCAAGGGCTTCTTGTACTTTTGGAGCGATCTTATGTTTATTTTTTTTTCCAGTTAATTTCAACGGGAATGCAATATTTTTATATATACTCATTGGCAAAGGGTTTGGTGTCTGAAAAACCATTCCCACTTTTTGCCGAAGCAATGAAAGCGAATACCCTTTACGATAAATATCCTCAAAACCGTTTCCAAAGTCTATTTTTACTTGTCCCTTAACATGAGCCCCGTCAATGTTTTCCCATAAACGGTTCAGAACCGTTAAGAACGACGATTTCCCCTGGCCTGAGGGGCCTGTGATTGAGGTAATGCTGTTTTGAAGAATACTAATATTTATATTTTCTAAGACGGTATTACCGTTATAGTAAAAAAACAGGTCTTTGATTTTGATCTTTATTTGATTTTCCATGGCCGATTAGTGCTTGAATTTTACTTTGTGGTTAATCCGGTATTTAATGAAATGAGCTATAATAAAAAGCCCGGAGCATATAGAAAGCAGAATCAGGGCCGCCCCATATCCTTTTATCAACTCGGAGTGATCCGCATATTCCGCTGCTGTATAATAGATATAAAAAGGCAGTGCTTCAAAGCTTGAGAAAACTGATTTTGGGACACCTGCAGTTGCAACAACGCCTGTAAGCATTATTACTGCCGTATCTTCGGCACACCGGCCAATGGCCAGAACAATACCGCTGAATATGTCTGATAGAGATGACGGCAGTAAAACATAGATGATGTTTTCAATTTTTGATGCGCCAAGGCTTGGGGCTGTCATTCGGATGTGGATGGGGATATTCTCAATGGCTCCCTGGGTGGTCTTTACAATATAAGGCAGGACCAAAAATGCCAATGACAGGGCAGAAATCAAAAGGCAGGGAAAGATCCTGTTATCGTAATTGTGATGCAGGAAAACCGTAATGGAAAATCCGAAAAGGCCCACGATAATAGATGGAATCCCGGCAAGGATATCTATTATGAAGCTAAATATTTTTTTTAGGGACATTGGGGCATATTCGGCAAGCCAAATCCCTGTAGAAATCCCTAAAGGCAGGGCAATCCCCACTGAAATCAATACAAGGAAAAACGTACCTGCCATGGCCGGAAAAAGGCCATCGAAAACCTGTCGCTTAAGTAGAAGGGCATCCAGAATAGATGTGTCTGAAAATATAAGCT
>JAKSAU010000207.1 GCA_022361535.1 Desulfobacterales bacterium | reverse complement strand
GCCGTTAAAATCCGGGAACGCCTCAAAGGTAAAACTGTGGCCGTCCAGATGAGCGGCGGCAATGCATGCGCCCAGGAACTTAAGGAGGCCCTGAGCCTGCCTTGTCTTGAAACCGGGGTGGTGGACTAAACCTAAAGAATCAATCTCTGGGGGTCGCAGGTTTCCCTGAGAATGGTTAGTTCCTCTTGTGTGGGCGGATCAGCCTGGCTGGCCGAAGCTGTGTCTATGGAAAAGCCCATGTTGTCAAGAATCTCTTTAGGGGTGACTCCGGGATAGAATTTGTCCAGGAAAAGCTCGCCTTTTTCAGGGTCCATACGCATTACAGCTTTATTGGTGATGACAACATTGACCCCACCTGGACGAAGACCTGCCGCCTGTCTTGCACCGTTGCCGGATAGCTGGCCAGGGCTTGTCAGATAGTCCAGTTTTTCGACAAACTTTCGTTTTTCATGCTGCATAAAGGCAATGCATCGGGGGACAAAAGAGGCCACATCGCATCCGCCGCCTGAACCTGAGAACCGGATATCCGGGTTTTCATAGGGTCCAATGGATGTGGTATTAAGATTACCGTTTTTATCAATCTGGGCTGCTCCGAGAACTGCGATAACCCGCTCTCCCGTAATTCGGTTCTGCATGGTGGTAAAGGCATCCAAAAGCCCGCCATTGGCTGCAGCATAATACATGACTCTTGGATCTGCCACAGCTAAGGGCAGTTCCTCAAGCTTTGCGTCCATGGCTCCGGTTTCAAAGAATATCACGCTGTTTGGCGCATTGATGCGCTTGGCTGCTGTGGCGGCCAGCATGGAAATACCGGTTCCTGCAAAGACAATATCATTGTCCTGGATTTCCCTGGCTGCCATGATGGTCATCATTTCTCTTGGGGTATATTCTTGACGGGTCATACTTAACCTCTTTTCATGTTCACAGCATAGCCGGTTTCCGGGTCTGCCTTTATGGTGGCAAGCCTGTCTTTCCCAACAAGATCAAGAAGCTCTTTTTGGCTGCTTACCCCATACACATGGGTTTTCTGAAATCGTTCGAACTGGCCTTCGTCTTTTGCAGCATCGGCATAGGCGCGTAAATAATCAGAGTCATAGTCATAATACCGGTACGTTGCTGTAGGGTAGGCTCCAAACGGGACATGGCAGACGGCTGATACATGGATAAAGGGCAGCTGATTCTGCTCGGGGAGATCCCTTAACGCTTCAGGCTCGACAAGCTCTTCGCATGTTACCACAACGGTTTTGGATGCCTTGGCCTGTTCTACATCGGCAAAGGTTAAGCCTTCCATTCGGCAGGTGCCCATGGTGTCTGCTTTTTGTACATGGATGAATGTGACATCCGGGTTGATCGCAGGTACCAGCACCACTTTCTCGGCATCGCCCCAAGTCCCGAACGGATTGTCCATAACAACGAGTTTGTCGTCGGGCAGTTTGGGATTTTCTTTTCGAATCTCTTTTGAAAATCCCCACTTGGAAACAATATCACTGCCAAAGCCGGACAAAACAGGCATGAAGGGCACACCCATTGCCCCGGCCTGAAACCTGAGGGTCATCATGAAATTGGAGTAATCCTCAATTTTAACAGTTCCATCCTGGATGGCCTTTCTGAATCGGATACAGGTGGGGGCAGTCTTGCCGTTTCCTGCATAGGCAATCTCAATATGTTTAACGCAGCCTGCGCCTATAAGCTCATCCACACCTGTACCGTTTGAATGGGCATAAACATGAAGATCTTTGAAGTCCTGTCTTATAATTTCGTAAACAGCAGCCATGGGATTTCGGTTCAGGGTAAATCCGCCTACGGAGATGTGAGCCCCATTTGTCATAAACCTTGAAACCGCCTCTTTGATTGACATGACTTTGCTTGTATCAGCTTTCATTTTATTTCCTTAAACATGATCCTGATATTATTCAGGGTCTGGATATCACATTTTTATCATTCCTGCATTGAAAAGAGTTAACCCCTTGCACCCAGGCTTGTTTATCCTAAGAAAAAGGCATCAGGCGTATTTTTGCAAAAAATGCGGCAGCCGTTTCTTAGGATAAACGAGCCGGTCTCAGTACGGGCGATTGTCTTAAAACAAATAAAAAAGGCTTAAATTTTTGTAAAGTTGACAAGGATAAGTACGCATAAGACTCCAATACCAAATGGAATAGATCTGTAGAGGCTTCATATTTTGGATGTGGTCAAATATATTCTGGCATATTTTTGATGCGTATCTTGACAAAAAACAGTTTCTTATCTTATAGCTGACATAGTACTTAAATATTCTGATTCGTTCGATTTTTCTTAACTATTCTTTTTCATACGGCAGTCAGATTTCAAAAACAGTTTCCAATTGTTTCATGGTTCTCAAAAGGCCGAAAAATGCCTTTCAACGCAAGATCAAAAATAGGAGACAAAAAATGAAGAAAGCAAAATGGATTTTTGTTTTGGTTGTCCTGTTCATGGGGGCTAGCTACACCTCTGGGTTTGCAGGAGATGTAAGTTTTAACTACCCGGTTAAAAAGCTATATCACAAGGGCGAAGATGTGGACCCTGTGAAAGCCTACAAAATGGCAATGAAGGATTCAAATGTGTTTATTGTGGATGTCAGAACCCGCCCTGAGTATGTCCTGGTGGGGCATCCTACCATTGCTTATCATGTGCCGGTAAAATTTTGGACAGGAATGCACACCACCAAAGGGTATGGAATGACAACCAATGATACCTTCGGGGCTGACCTGAAAAAACGATTCGACCCTGCCACAGACACATTGATTTTTATGTGCCGAAGCGGCGGGCGCTCCTGTGCTGCCGCTGACATGGCTGTCGCTGCGGGATGGCCGGCAAAGAAGGTTTACAATATGATGGGCGGGTTTGAAGGGGACAAAATCAAAAACCCGGACAGTGAGTTCAACGGTAAACGTATGATGGGCGGCTGGAAAAATGAGGGGCTGCCCTGGACTTATAAAGTCGATTCAAAACTGGCTTATCCCGAAGCCCAATAGAGAAAAATGTAAAAAAGGGCGGACCCAAAAGACAAGTCCGCCCTTTTTATAGTTCTAAATCGCGATTTAATTAAAGCATCTCAATGGCGCAAGCCATGGCAACACCGCCGCCACCGCAAAGGGTGGCAAGACCTAAGGAGTCACCCCGTTTTTTCATGGCGTACATCAATGTGGTCATGATCCTTGCACCAGTGGAGCCTACAGGATGTCCAAGGCCGATGCCGGAACCGTTGATGTTGGTTATTTCGCGGTTTAAGCCAAGTTCCTTTTCACAGCCCAGGTACTGGGCAGCAAAGGCTTCATTCACCTCAATAAGCTGGAAGTCATTGATGGTAAGGCCGGATTTTTCCATCAGACTATTTACTGCCGGTACAGGGGAAATCCCCATGATGGTCGGGTGGCAGGCACCCATACCAGTGGCTTTAATTTTGGCAATGGGAGTAAGTCCCAGTTCTTTGGCTTTGTCAGCGGACATGATGATCATACCGGTGGAGCCGTCATTGATGCCGGACGCGTTTCCGGCAGTAACTTTACCGGTTTTGGGAACAAATGCAGGGGGCAGGGATGCCAGTTTTTCCATGGTCATGCCAGGCCTGAAATGTTCGTCCTTATCAAAAATAAGGGGATCTTTTTTGCGCTGGGGCACTTCAATGGGAACGATTTCATCAGCAAAACTGCCGTCTTGTGTTGCCCGTTCTGCATTGTTGTGAGAACGAAGTGCAACCTCATCCATCTCTTCCCTGGAAATACCCAAATGCTGGGCCACGAATTCAGCAGTATGACCCATGATATAGGGCTTGCCCATGAAGTAAGATGCAGGGGCCTCGGCTGTATTCAAGGGCGTTGTATCGTCAAAGGGAAGAACGTGGGAACCGCAATGCAGGGCATGGATCATGGCATCGACAAACTGGGTATCCTGGAGGCGGCAGCCCCATCTTGCTTTCGGTACGGTATAGGGAACACCTGACATGTGTTCGACACCTCCTGCAAGTATGACATCGGCCATACCGGCCTGGATCATTGCCATACCGGACAATACCGCTTCCATGCCGGAGATGCAGACCCGGTTGATGGTGGCGGCGGGAACCGTATCAGGGATACCTGCCATGAGGGCTGCCACACGGGTGGTGTTCAAGGTGTCATGATGCTCCACGCAGGTGCCGTAACGAACATCATCAATGATAGCCGGGTCAATACCGGCACGTTTGACAGCCTCTTTCATGGTTACGCTTGCGATATAAGCGCCGTTTAAATCTTTAAGTGTGCCGCCGAATGCCCCAATGGCAGTACGGCAGGCTGATACGATGACTACGTCTTTCATGGTTTTAAATCCTTTAAACTGTTTTATTATTTTGATGCAAATGCCTCATCTTCAATTTCTATTGCAATGGTGTCGCACGCCTTTATGGCTTCCATTTTTCCACGTGTTGCAGGCAGGACAGACGAAGTAAAGAATTTTGCCGAAGCAAGAATGCCTTTGTAAAAAGGAATATCTTTTTTCTTTGGTTTTCCATCCAGATTTTCTGCGGCAATGGTTGCCCGCCACAGCAGCATCCAGGCCATGAGAACGTCTCCTGTGACGTGCAAGAACGGATGAGCCTGGGCAAAAGCTGCTTCAACTTTGCCTTCTCCCATAAGACCGCCTAAAGTCTGTGCGGTTTCCATCAGCAGGGTCAAACTTTTTTCCAATGCTTCAGCCTGGGAAGCTAGGGAGTCAATTGATTTTGCGTTTTCTATGGTTTTGGATACTTCTGCTATAAGGTCTGTAAATGCCTTGCCTTTATTCAAGCCAAGTTTTCTGCCCAGAAGATCGGCAGCCTGGATTCCGTTGGTGCCTTCGTAAATCTGGGTAATCTTGCAGTCCCGAAGCAACTGTTCCTGGGGATATTCTTTTGTAAATCCGTATCCGCCAAACACCTGTACACCATCTGAGCATAAATCAAAGGCCTTGTCCGTGATATATCCCTTGGCTACCGGGATAAGCACATCAATAATTCCCTGGTATTTAGCCTTGTCTTCATCGGTTTTAGCAACCTTGATCATGTCTTCCATATAACCCACATAAAAGAGAATGGACCGCATGGCTTCGGTGTGGGATTTCATGTTTAACAGAATACGCCGGATGTCCGGGTGCTTGATGATAGAAACACCTGGAGAGCCTTTGGCCGCTGTAATCGCAGGGCTCTGAATCCTTTCTTTGGCATAGTTGAGTGCGTTCAGGTAGGACGTGGACGCACAGGCAAAGCCCTGCATACCCACATGAAGCCTTGCTTCATTCATCATGACAAACATGTGGCTCATACCCTTGTTTGCCTGGCCAAGCAGGGTACCGATACACTTGCCTTTGCCGCCTAAAGCCATGGAGCAGGTGGGGCTTCCGTGAATCCCCATCTTTTCTTCTATGCCGGTGCAGACAATATCATTGGCTTCCCCCAAAGAGCCGTCATCGTTTACCCAGATTTTGGGAACCAAAAACAAGGAAATACCGGCAGTGCCTGCGGGGGCTCCTTCAATGCGGGCTAAAACCGGATGAATGATGTTTTCCACCAGATCGTTTTCACCTGAAGAGATGAAGATTTTATTGCCGGTAATGGTGTATGTACCGTCATCATTGGGAACGGCTTTGGTGGTCAATGCCCCGACATCAGAGCCAGCTTCAGGCTCGGTAAGCAGCATGGACCCGCCCCAGACACCGGTATACATATTTTCCAGGTAAAGATTTTTTTGCTCGTCCGTACCGAACTCTTCAACCAGCTTTCCAGCACCATGGGCCAGTATATTGTGGAGCATAAACGGATAATTGGCACCGTTAAAATAGTTGTTGGCTGCCAGGGCCACCGTGGCAGGCATGCCTTGGCCGCCCCAGTCCGGATCATCACTCATGGCGATCCATTCGCCTTCGGCAAATAGTTTGTAGGCCCTGTGAAAGGCTTTGGGAACACTTACTTTGCCGCCGTCAAAGGTACACCCTTCTTCGTCTGCTTCCTTAAGGTAGGGCAAAAGCTCTTTTAAAGCCAAATTCCGGGCTTCGGAAACCACCATATCAATGGTTTTTTTATTGAAATCTTCAAACTGTTCATACTGGCTTAATTCTTCGACCTTGAGCTGTTCGTGGAGAACAAAGTCCACATCTCTGCGGTCTGCAACCTGCTGTGCCATGTATTCCTCCTTAAAAAAAGTTGATTACGGTTAACGAAAATATCGCTTGCGTAACAAAAGGGGCTTATTTGGTATAATCGTAAAAGCCTTTGCCTGATTTACGGCCCAGGTATCCGGCCCGTACCATCTTTCTGAGCAGGGGGGCAGGCCTGTACTTGTCTTCTCCGATTTCAGCATGAAACCCTTCAAGAACAAGAAGCATTGTGTCCAGTCCGACCATGTCTGCCAGGGCCAAAGGTCCGATGGGATGGTTGGCGCCGAGGGTCATGGCATTGTCAATGTCTTCGGCAGAGGCAATGCCTTCAGCCAGGACAAATATGGCTTCATTGATCATGGGACAAAGAATACGGTTGACAGCAAACCCAGGCGCTTCTTTTACTTCAATGGCTGTTTTGTTTATTTTATCCACAAAATCTTTTGCCATATTCAGGGTCTGGTCCGAGGTGGTAAATCCCCTGATCAATTCCACAAGTTTCATTACAGGTACGGGATTGAAAAAATGCATGCCGATAAACTGGTCCGGCCGGCTGGTGGCTGAAGCCATTTCAGTGATGGACAGGCCGGATGTGTTTGAGGCAAAGATTGCTTCTTTTTTGCAGATGGTGTCCAGCTCCCTGAACACTTCCTTTTTTATATCCATGACCTCGATGATCGCTTCAATGACCAGATCTGCTTCTTTAGCAGCCATGGTCAGGTCTGTGGTGCCGGTGATCCGATCCATAACGGCATCTGCGTCATTTTCACTCATTTTGCCTTTGGAGACAGCCCGGGCCAGATTGGACTTGATGGTAGTGATCCCATTTTCAACGAACCGGTCCTCCATATCCCTTAGGCTGACTTCAAACCCTGCCTGTGCAGCGCATTGGGCAATACCTGCTCCCATAATGCCTGCACCAAGTACGGTAACTTTTTTCATTT
>JAKSAU010000251.1 GCA_022361535.1 Desulfobacterales bacterium | reverse complement strand
GAAATTTTAGGCCCCAAACTTCTTGATGTAGATAAAAAATTTCGTACCCTCATGCTTCGGCACAGGGCTCAAGAGTACCTGGCAGAGGAGGATAAAATCAATCAGGATGCGTTGGGCTTTCTGGATGACTTTTTAGACGGGGTAAACCACTTTGCTGAAACAGCTCCACTGCCTGTGGAGTTTAAACTGCTTGGCATCACTCCCAAACCTTTTACCCGGCTGGATGCGATTTCCATCATGGGATATGTGGCTTATTCTTTTGCTGACGGAATTACACGGGATTCGCTCCATACGATGTTAGCATCGCGCCTGAGTTCGGAAGAGCTGGCTATTGTGTTTCCTGATTTTACCCTGGACAACCGGGAAACTATCATGGAACCTCAAGGGGTACCCCGTGGTCAGGAGGTCTCTTTTGAAGGCCTGTCGAAAAAAAGCCAATGCAACCTTTCCTCCAATACTTTCAAACAAAAAAACGACTTTAACAATTTTGCCCTGGCGTTCCAGGAGATAAAAGATACAGCACAAAAGATTTTTCCTTCCTTTACCGGGAGTAACTCCTGGGTGCTTGCACCGTCCAGAAGTAAAAACGGCCATGCACTTCTTGCCAATGATCCGCATATCGGCATTGCTAATCCAGGCGTATGGTATGAGGCGCATGTCAAATACCCGGGGTATGAAAACTACGGGTACCATCTGCCGTTACTGCCTTTTCCCATGCTGGCCCATAACAGTACAAAGGCATGGGCCATTACCATGTTTGAAAATGATGACATGGACCTTTATGCAGAAGAGTTTAACCCTGATGATCCAACCCAAGTCAAATTCAAAGGGGAGTGGACCAAGGTCGAAACTCTAACTGAAACCATAAAAGTAAAAGGAGAAGCAGATGCCTCTTTAACTATCCGGGTAACCCCGCACGGTCCTGTTATTTCAGACTTTATCAAGGGGTATGAAGGAAAACCTGTTTCTTTATCCTGGGTTTTTCACAAGGTGGACAACCCGATCCTGGATGTGGTCTATGATATGGGCCGGGCCAAAACTATGTCAGAATTCAAGACGGCCTTGGCTGATCTGGCTGCGCCCGGCCTGAACATTTCCTATATTGACGCCTCGGGCAATATCGGCTGGTGGGCTGCAGGACGGCTTCCCATACGCCCGCCCCATGTAAGCGGTCTTGAGATCCACGACGGCAGCTCAGGGAAAGATGATGCACTGGGCTACCTTCCGTTTGAAAAGAATCCCCAGATGGAAAACCCGGAAAACGGTATGATCGTCACTGCCAACAATTTATCCACCATGATGCCCATTGATCCTGTTGGGGTGCTTACCGGGTATTTCAGGCCCTCTGACAGAGCTGCCCGGATCTATGAACTGCTGACCCGGCAGGAAAAATGGGAATTGGAAGGGATGAAATCGATCCAGACCGATACCCGCCTTTTTTCAGGTCCCGCCATGAACAAGGGGATACTTGCAGCCCTGAAAACCGAAAAAGACACCTTTTCAGACCTCGAATCCAAGGCGTTTGACGCCCTGTCTGACTGGGATGGATTCATGGGGCTTGAAACCATTGGCGGTACTGTATTCCAGTTCACAACTTATCACATTCTCAAACAGGCCCTGGCAGACCGGATGGGACAGGAATTGTTCAATACATACCTGGAACATGTGGACTATTGGAGTTTTTTAAAACGCTTTTTTAGAACCGGAAAAACCATTGCCGAAACCCAGGGTGACCAGGTTCCCAAACCGGCAGAGGCAATTATTCGGCAAGGCTTTAAAGACGCTGTTCTGGAACTTGTAGCTAAATACGGAACCGATGAAACCAAGTGGAGTTGGGGCAATGTACATACCATTGAATTCGAGCATGCCATAGGTAAAAAGAAACCATTAAATAAAATCTTTAACATCGGTCCGTTTCCAAGTCCTGCAGAGTTTACCTCTGTGAATAAATTGAGATCCGAAATCTCACGCCGGGATTTTAAGGTTGTTTCTATTCCCTCAACCAGGCGGCTTATTGACTGTAATGATCCGGAAAGCTCCTTGAGTGTCCTGCCCACTGGAAACTCGGGGAATTTTATGAGTCCTTTTTACAAAGACCAGGCCCAAATGTTTATCACAGGCCAGTACCGCAGCATGCAATTGTCTGAGACCGGTTTCAGCAAAGGAAAATCCCATATACTGACCCTGGCCCCGGAATAACCATATGATTAAATAGAAACTATTCTTGTCTTCAAAAGTACTGGATGAAGATTGATATCGCTTAAGAGATAATTAACATGGAAGAACAAATTGTTGTCAGATTCGCCCCCAGCCCCACAGGTTACCTTCATATCGGAGGAGCCCGGACTGCCATATTCAACTGGCTTTATGCCCGCCAGAACAAAGGCAAATTTATTCTGAGAATAGAAGATACTGATGCAGAACGGTCCACGCCCGATGCGATTCAGGGCATTGTGGAAGGGCTTACCTGGCTGGGATTGGACTGGGACCAGGGCCCGGATTTTCAAAGCCATGCTGTAAACGACCATCTGGCAGCAGCCCAGCGCCTGATCGAATCAGGGCACGCGTATAAGTGCTTTTGCTCCAAAGAGACAATTGAACAGGAGCGGGAAACAGCACGCAAAAATAAGGAAACATACATATACAGCGGACGCTGCAGGCAATTAACTCCTGATGAAATTGCCCAAAAAGAGGCGCAAGGCATGCCCTATGCCATAAGGCTTAAGGTTCCCCGTGACGGCGGCAGCCTCACCTTTGAGGATGCAGTATACGGTACCATTGAAAAGCAATATAAAGACCTGGAAGATTTTATCATTGTCCGGTCCAACGGCAAGCCCCTTTATATTCTCTGTAATGCTGTTGACGACATCCGGGACAGGGTAACCCATATTATCCGGGGCCAGGACGGCCTGGCCAATACGCCTAAGCAGATCCTGCTCTACAATGCGCTTGATGCTCCGTTACCCGTATTTGCACATATGTCCTTGACACTGGACCCGTCCAAAGCCAAGATCTCCAAACGCCGCCACGGAGAGATGGTCGCCATTCACTATTACAGAAAAAAAGGCTTTTTACCCTGGGCATTTGTAAATTTTCTGGTGCTGCTGGGCTGGTCCACCACCGATGCCCGGGATATTTTCTCAAAAGAAGAACTGATCAGTTCATTTTCCCTGTCAGGTATCAGCCGGGCAAATTCCGTATTCAATATTTCCCCAAGTGAAGCAAAATTTTCTACAGACCCAAAGGCTTTAAACATCAATGCCCATTATCTGCGGACCATGGATCTGGACAAATTGATTGAAGAGCTTAAACCCCTGCTTGAAAATCAAGGACTGTGGCTACCGGCATATGAAAATGAAAAAGCACAAAATTTCAAGAAAACCATAGACCTGATCCGTACAAGATTTCATTTACTCACGGATTTTATCACCCTGGGCCGTGCCTATTTCAGTGATGAATTCGACGTTGACCAAAAAGGGAAAGAAAAACACCTGGCAGCCCATCCTGAACTTGAAAAACCACTCATTGATCTGGGATCGGCCATTCAAAACATGGATGATTTCACAGAAAAGTCCCTGGAGACACTGCTTCGCAAAGTTCTATCGGATCTGGGAATCAAACCGGCTGTTTTGATCAATGCCATACGCATGGCAGTTACGGGACAGGCCACAGGCCCTGATTTCATGAAAAGCTTGGTTGTACTGGGAAAAGAACGGATCTCAGGGCGGCTGCTCAACACTACGACCCTGTTTAAATCCGAACAATAGGCGAGATCCGTTTAGTCCGTCAGGATCCCATTGCCTCTATAAACAGCTTTTTCAGGATCATGCCGGCCAGCAAGCTTACGCTGCCGGGCCCGCTCGGCATCCACCACAAACTGGATGGTCCGGGTGGTGTTTTCTCCGGGCATCAACCCCATCATCAGGCTCATTTCACCAGGGGTGTACCGGTAGGGTATGCCTTTGAGACGGATGGTGCCACCGGCATCCAGGATGTCATTGACCATCTTCATGATATTGGCCTGGAGACGGAAGGAATCGGTTTCATTTGTATCGATCTCCACCTCCCACTCAGACATGCAGACCTGTGGTTTGTCCGGAACGATTCGCTGGCTGTACTGTTTGGCATCCTTGACCCCTCTTACCGTGATCAGCACCTTGCCAAATGCCTCTACCAATTCATAAGAGGTAGCCCTGGACAGGCGGATGGTTAAAAACTGCTCCTGGGCATCAATATTTTGTGCCAGAATACCAGGCGCAGTTCCACTGTTTTCCCGACCATCCAAATGCCTGTTTTGATGCCACGCGGTCAACGTTCTGCCCACTTCATTGCCCACTTCCTGTTCTGCGGTGGAAACCGCTTGATCAAAGTCTCGTTTGGTTACGGTCAGTGTTTTGAGAATATTGGCACCCAGGGAATGGCCGGCACTGTCATAGCCCTTTCCATCAAGTATGGCTATGGCTTTGACATACCCGTCCCCGGTTCTCACTGTTTTTACCTTTAGCCAGACAATATACACAGCATCCACCCCATACCGCTGGCACATATTGGTTGCCACGGTCATGGAGTCGGTTCTTGCCCGCTCCATAACGCGGTCCAGCTCCTTTTCAGCCGCATCCCTGGCAAAGGGATCGATCACTTCAAAGTCATGATCCAGGAGATGGTTTTCAATAAATCCTGACATCCGGCGGTAGTGGAGCCCCATATCCCTGTGTCCGGTATCGGCAGGCGCCCCCTGCTCAACATAAAAGGGTAGTACGGCAATCCTTGTCTTTAACTGTGCCGAGGCATTTTCTACCCCTAAACCTGCAACACATAGACTGGTCAACAATGCCGCCGTTATAAGGATTCTAGATAGTATTGAGTTCATATATCCTCCTGTTCACACTGGTTTTTATACTTTATCGAAGGCGTTTTAGATTTTTCCAGTGTGCATCTGTTATTTCTTTCCCGATCACCGGGGCCGGGGGGAACGGTATGCCGGATTTGGTCTTGGGGGCCGGCCGCCTGAGTAGAGCATGTTCACTTTCTGGCGGGGCCGTCTTGCAGGTGGTTTCACCCTTGGCCGGTTATATTTTAGAGGCTTTGGCGGTGGTTTCCGGTAGATAATTACTGGTTGAGGCTCAGGTGGTGGTGGGTCAGGTTCGTAGCTATTCTCATACTCTGGTGGGTCATAGTAGGTTATGGGAGGGTCGTCTGTCTCCTCTGCCACATAGTAAACCACTTCCACAGGAACGCCGTTATGGTACTCCACAACAACTTGTTTATAGTAGCCTGCAGGGGCATCCGGTTCTTCCTGCGCATCTTCGTCAAACGCCACATCCGGGATCGTCTGAAAAATTGTTTCTTCTTGAGTTTGTGCGTCTTCAGTTTGAGGGTATGACTTTGTATACTCCTCATCAACCACAGCGGTGCCGTAAGGCTGACTTAGTTCAGTTCCCTTGGGAACAAAATAGAAATGGCGGCGCAGGGCATGGTTGTCCCACGGCTCCTGGGTTTCGTTGGAAGCCAGCATCACATCATTCCTGACATTCATGAACATATCCACCAGGCTTAATCCGGGGGTACGAATATGCTTGAGCAGCTTGGATGTGTAAAGACCGTTTCTGGCCGACCCATCTCCCGACATAGCACCTGGCCGGGTGGAAAATGCAATATAAGAACCTTTGGGGGCATCCATTAAAGCCAGTCCGCCTGACACACCTTGAATGGTTTGAAACGGATTATTCCTACAGGCATCCAAGATAACGATATTCAGACCATTTTCAGCCTTTTCCATGGCAGACAACACTTGAGGGATTTTTACACAATCAGCTTCAATGTCAGAAAGGGTTTTTATCTCTTTGACCTTAGCATTCACAGGAATCATATAGTTGATCCCCTGAACCTGGACACCGTGTCCGGCATAAAAAAACAGGCCCACCCCACCTTGTTTCAAACGGGATCCGAACAGGCCGATCGCCTCTTCCATACCAGCCCTGTTTTTGTTTGTGCGCAAGATGACTTCAAAACCGCAGTCTTGAAGCACGGAAGCCATATCTTTTGCATCATTGACCGGATTATTCAGAGGAGATTCCAGATAGGAACCGTTCCCGATCACAAGCGCTGTACGGCGTTCGGCAAGGGCATTTTCGCCCCATAGCACTGTGAATGCTGCCAGCACCATATAAAACATTAAATATCGTTTCATGATCGTCCTCCCGGGATTGGCCATATCTATTTTCGATAGGTGTTACCGAACCAGCTCAAATTCCACCCGGCGATTCATTTGTTTGCTTGTTTCATCGACTTCTGCCACCAGGGGCAGTGTTTCTCCATACCCCCTGACCAAAAGTCTTTCCGGATGCACATTGCAATAATTAACCAGAAAATATTTTACCGAAGCAGCCCGGTTCAGGCTTAAACCTAAATTATAATTTTGTGCCCCGTCTGAATCGGCATGGCCGTTTATCATGACTGGTTTATCTGATATCCGGGGCGAATTTAAGGCGGTTGCCACCTCCCTGAGAAGATCATATGAAGTTGGCCTGACCCTGGCGGAATCAAAATCAAAATGAACCTTTGCCCTGACCTTGGGTATATCCATGGAATTGTCCACGACAACCTGAGTCATGCCTACGGTCTCATTCTTTTTTTCCATGACAACAATTGTCCGGGTTTTAGGAAGAATGGTCCTGTATTTTTGAGGTTCCCGGGTCAGCTCCCGGATCATCTCATCCGCAGTGGTATGAAATCCGTCCTGACCGCAGCTTCCTGTTGCCCCGGTAAGAAAAACCAGACAAGCTGCAACAGCCATGACCAGACCGATCAAACTGCTTTTCTTTGTCATATTACCTTGTCCCATGTTGTCCCCCTGTTCCGACCTAAGGCTAACTTTTAATATTTGCACTTAGGCTTGTTTGTTCCCAAAAACGGCATCAGGCGGATTTTTTTTGAAAAATACGACAGCCGCTTTTGGGGATGAACAAGCCGGTATTTATATATGCGATCACCTTGTAATCATTCCTAATTTATATAAAATATTCAGACATCTATCAATCAAAACCTTTATCCCCCAGCTCTGACGGGCCTGCCAATGCCTCTGGAAAATCCCGGGCTGCCACAAGGGGAACAGCGCCATTGAACCAGGCCCGGGAGGTAAACCCGGACACATATGTGCCTGCGGCATTGTCCGTTATTACCTGTCCGTTGATGTCTTTAAACGGGCTGACCCGCCATATTGCACGCAGCGACACTTTCACGGCTCCGGAGGCTGGATCTTTTTCACCGTCTACCATCAGAAAAACGGATCCGGGACGCAAAGGCTCATAATCCTGTTCAAAGCTGCCCGGACGGCTGTGGTAAAACCGGTTCTGATTAAACAAGGCATTAAAATCGGTCTGGCTGATTCCCATGGTCATCCCCTTTGCAGAGGCAAGGGATTGATGAAGTTCACGGATCAATGCCCTGTTGAACCGGGCATCAGGTCCTTTGAAATTCTTAGAGGAGAGTACCACATGGATATCGGTTTCCCCAATGTTATGGCCTACAGCCATGATCCCTTTATTCATTGCAAGTACAAGATCTTGAACCATGGCCTGGCCTAACTGCTCAAGGGATCTGAAAGGATTCTCCCTCACCCCTTTTGGCGCAGGAACAGGGAAAACCTTCTGACTGTAAAGGTCTGCTGCCGGACTTCCTGGAATCAGGCTCAATGTCCTGCGGACATCAATACCCGGTATCATTATCCCGGTTGCATCTTTAACCTGGACTCTAACATGAACCCGGCCCGATGGCTGTCCCGGGAAAACTGTAACCACAAACACCACCATATTCTCCACCAACGGAGCCATATCCATACTGTGACCATCAAGAGAAAGAGGATGAGACAGACCAAGTTCCATCCAGTTTTCCCGGGACAAGGAAACAAGTTCCCTGTCTAAAGCCAAACGGTCAGAAAGGCGCCGGACCACCAAATCATCCAGACCGGTGTAAGACCGCCCGTCCAGCAGGGATTGGGAAACCACAGCTGCCGGTGCAATATCAGCCATCTTGTACTGACTGGCGTCCAAAGTTTCCATGACCAGGTCGTCCACTTTTCTTTCAAGGGTTGAAATATTGGAAACAGGTCCTGCCGATGCCTTGCAGCCCAAGTTCAAGAAGATTATGCCCAACGCAACCCAAAGGTACATTCCCTGTTTAAATTGTTTCATATTCTCTTGTCTCCTTGAATTCTAAGTATTCCTGCCCAGGTCTGTATCTTCCCTGAATATGCCTGTTTATCGATAACACGGTGCTGCCCTTTGGAAAAAACCATGATCTTGTTTGCCTTTTTTATCCCATTGCCAGGTCCGGCATAGTAGTACTCCAAAGGAAAGCGCCAAGACGCTATGGAGTTGCGGTCCGGATTTATCACCCTGCCATCGGCCAACGCCCTGTCAAACATTCGATCCAAATACCAAGAGCCTGCTATGATAGAGGCTTCAGGATCAAAGGGGTCATCTGTTATAGAGATCCCACGGGCCAATAGACCTTTTCTAGCCCTGGCAAAGGTAGAATCAATTGTCTGCATCAATCCTTTTGCCGTGGTAGTCCTGGCCGAAGCCCCAGGATTTCCTGCCGATTCTGCCATGATCACGGCAGATATGATCTCTTCGGGAATATTAAAAAGTATAGATGCCCTGCGAATTGTTTTTTTATACGGCGTCAAAACAGAATAAAACTTGCTTGAAAAAGAGGCTGCATGTTTTTTGGAGCTGACTGCCCTTGCCTCATCTTCCAAAGAGAAAGGTAAAAATACCGTTCTCAGTTTTACCCAGGGATCATTTTTAAAATCCTTTTTGGCTGGCCGAGGTGCTTTACCTTTTTTGCCATCTATCATTGCGGTTTCCCGAGGTTGAGACAGGGCTTGTGAGGATTGCTTAAACCGTTCCTGCATTTTGACCCACGGATCAGTTGAAATACCTTCTTCGGCAACGGCTTTTGGCAAAAGCAATCCCCAGGTTATCAGGCATATGAGCACCCCTTGTCTCATTTAACCTCCCGGGCAAAAGCAATGGTCACACCACGTTCCGAAAAGCTTTGGAAGGTTTCTAAATAATCGTAAAGCGAGATTCCGGTACGCCCTTCTTTTTCTATGTATAGAAAATCACGGGAACTTCCCGCCTTATCAGCCACGGTTACAATCCTGTCTTCCTTTTTCAAACGGTCAAAATCCAGGGAAGGATCATACACCCGGGTGCCGAACCTTAGCAGCAAAGTGTCACCCTCTTTGACCAGGCGGCCAACTTGATCCCTGGATACGATTTTAGGCCCTTTAACACTGCTTTTTTTCTCAACCGGCCCGGCCTGGATACCGGCGCCTGCTTCCTGCTGCTCAAAAGACATAAGCAGCATAAAGGAAAAGACCATGATCAACAGGAACAG
>JAKSAU010001027.1 GCA_022361535.1 Desulfobacterales bacterium | reverse complement strand
GGCGTCTCACCACAAAGCGGGGGAAAACTACTGATCCTATCCAAGGGAATTTTGGTCCACGGGGCTCAGTCCAATCAATCTTGACCCGCTCAACCTTCGCTGACGGCAAGCGCCATACGCACCAGTTCGGCTAGCGAACCCGCCTGCATTTTTTCCATCACCCTGGCTCGATGAGCCTCGATAGTCTTAGCAGAAACGCCGAGCGTATTCGCGATTTCTTTGTTCGACTTACCATCGGTCACCATTTCCATGACCTCGCGTTCCCGCGGTGTCAAATGGCCGAGGCGTTCCTGGATCTGCGAATGTTCGGAGTAATGTGATCGCTGCTGCTCTTCGTATGCCAATGCACGCCGGATCGCGTCCAACAACACCTCGTCATTAAACGGCTTCTCGATGAAGTCCACCGCGCCGGCCTTCATCGCACGCACGGCCATCGGCACATCGCCATGTCCCGTGATGATAACGACAGGAATATGGATGTTCTGCTTAACCAGATGCTCTTGCAGTTCCAGGCCGCTCATACCCGGCATGCGGACATCGAGTACCAGACAACCGGATCGCCCCGCTTGGTAATGGGCCAAAAACTCATCCGCGGAAGCGAAGCTTTCGACCGCAACACCAACCGACTCGATAAGCCACTTGAGCGAATTACGCATCGCCTGATCGTCGTCGACAACGAACACGGCGGCCTTGGTGAGAGCAGGGTCAGACATAGTTCATGATGCAGCGCTAACGACCGCCTCCACACTCGGCGGCAGTTCGATGACAAAGGTGCTCCCCCTACCCGGCCAGGAATCGGCCCTGATCTTACCATGGTGATTCGTCATGATGGTTTGACTGATCGCCAAGCCCATGCCCATGCCGCTTTCCTTGGTGCTGAAGAAGGGATCGAACAGATGTTCCATGGCCTTCTTGCCGATGCCCGCGCCATTGTCCTCGACGCTGACGAACACCATGCCGTCGGGCTGCATGCCCGAACTGATACGCAAGACGCGATCCTCGGCCGGCAGATCGACCAGGGCGTCGAGCGCGTTGCGCAAGAGATTCAACAGCACCTGTTCTATCTGCACCGAATCGACCCGCACCCAGAGTTCGCGCTTGGCGAGCTGCTGATCGACGCTCAGTTCCAGTCGTTTGAGCTCGTGGCTGATCATGGCGCAGACCTCGCGCGCCAACACATTGAGGTCGACCACCTCGCGCACCGGCTGGCGACGGCTGACCATGCCGCGAAGACGCTTGATGATCTCCCCGGCACGCTCGGCCTGCGCCGAGATCTGGCCCAGCGCATGCAACAGCTCGTCCTTACCGCCGATATCCAGGCGCAGGCGTCGCGCGCAGCCGTTGGCGAAGTTCACGATCGCCGACAGCGGTTGATTGAGTTCGTGCGCGATGCCGGTCGCCATCTCGCCCATGTTACTCAAACGCGTGACATGCACGAGCTCGTTCTGACGCAGCTTGAGTTCCTCTTCAGCCTCGCGTTCGCCGGTGATGTCGCGTGCGTAGACGTTGACGTAATCGAGTTCGGCGACCGGTGCGAGCAACAGGGAGAAGATGCCTTCGTCGGTCGATACCTCCAGTTCGTGGGTCGCACCGCCGTCCAGGACCTCCTCGACCCGGTCGCGCCAGTATACCGGCAGCGTCTGCAGCGGACGGCAACCCCAGTGATTGAGCAAGGGCAGGCTCGGCTGATTGGCATAGGTGATGACCCCGCGCCGATTGATCCTCAACACGGGTATCGGGCTTTCGCTCGGAAAGGCCGCGAGACTGCGGATCTCGGCCTCGCGCACCTTGCGCTCGGCGATATCGCGCAGATAGATGGTGAACACCAGTTGCTCTTCGAGGAATACCGGCTTGATCGACAGCTCGACCGGAAAGACCCGGCCGTCGCGTGCCACGGCCTGCATCTCGGCCCGCTGCAGGGGGGCGCCGCGCTCGGCGCCGGCAAGCGACAGATAGAGCAGGCGTTCGAAGGTCTCGCGCCATTTGGGCGCCACCACCAGGTCGTTGAACGATCGCCCCACCGCCTCGTCGTGACCGTAGTCGAAGGTCTCCTGCGCGGTCGGATTGAAGTCGATGATCTCGCCGCGACCGTTCACGGTGACCACGGCGTCGAGCGAGGCGTCCATGACCGCGACCCGCAGCTTTTCAGTTTCGAGCAACTCGGTTTCGTGCTGTCGCCGCATTTCGTCGCGCGCCCGCATGACCAGCTGCACGAAATCGCGGATCCAGTCTTCCAGGATCAGCAACTGGTTGCCGTGACGATCGACCGCCTCGTCCGGAATGTCCAGGGCCCGGCG
>JAKSAU010001266.1 GCA_022361535.1 Desulfobacterales bacterium | reverse complement strand
GGTACTTTCCAGGAACCCAAGGATATCCCGGGTTCTGTCATGGAAGCTTCGGCTGCAGCAGCCACGGCAGTCATGAATATGAAAGATGCCCGCTGGTCACAGACAAGAACCAAGGAGCTGCCGCCGGAAAGAGATTTTACCGGCATGGCCCCACGGATCGGTGTGTTTGTCTGCAACTGCGGTATCAACATCGGCGGTGTGGCAGATGTCCCGGCAGTCCGGGATTATGCCAAAACACTGCCTTACGTGGTGCACGTAGAAGACAACCTGTTTACCTGCTCCCAGGATTCCCAGGATCATATGAAAGATATCATCCAGGAACACGACATCAACCGGGTGGTGGTGGCATCCTGCTCACCTCGGACCCATGAGCCGTTGTTCCAGGAAACCATCAGGGATGCAGGTCTGAATAAATATCTTTTTGAAATGGCCAATATCCGTGATCAGAACACCTGGGTTCATATGAATGAACCGGAAAAAGCCACAAATAAGGCCAAAGACCTTGTCCGCATGGCGATTGCCAAAGCAGCCTTTGTTGAGCCGCTGCACCAGGTGGATCTGCCCATTAAAAAGAGCGTACTGGTTGTGGGCGGTGGTGTTTCAGGTATGGAAGCAGCCCTTGGTGCAGCATCCCAGGGCGTAGATGTCCACCTGGTAGAAAAAGCACCAGTGCTGGGCGGTATTGCCAACCACCTGAATTCCACCTGGAAGGGAGAACCCATCCGGGTTTACCTGGACCATTTATTAGAGTCGATTAAGGCATCCGATGCCATCACCCTTCATATGGATTCTGAAGTTACCGGAACCACAGGTTCCATGGGTAACTTCATTACAACCGTATCAAAAGGGGCTGATGAATTCTCCATCGAGCACGGGGCCGCTATCATTGCCACAGGCGGCATGGAGTTCAAACCGGAAGAGTACATGTACGGAGATCACCCGGATGTGCTTACCCACCTGGATATGGATGCTGCTTTCCGTGAGGAAGATCCAAGAGTCGAGGCAGCCAAAAAGATTGTTTTTGTCCAGTGTGTAGGGTCGCGGAACGAGCAGAATCCATATTGCTCCAAGGTCTGCTGTACCCACAGCTTAAAGTCTGCCATTGCCTTAAAGGAAATGGATCCCAGAAAACGAGTTTATGTGGTGTACAGGGATATCCGGTCTTACGGATTCAGAGAGGATCTTTACCAGAAAGCGCGCCAGTTAGGTGTTCTTTTTATCCGGTACGATCTGGAGAAGATGCCACAGCTTAAGCTTGACGGCGACGGCAACCTGGCCTTCACAGTCCTGGATCATGTGCTCCAGATGGAAGTTCTGATCAACCCGGATCTGGTGGTTCTGGCATCCGGTATCACGCCCGGGGACAACAAAGCCTTGTTCGAAAAATTCAAAATCCCGGTCAATGCTGAAGGTTTCCTGGTTGAAGCCCATGCCAAGCTGCGGCCGGTTGACTTTGCTTCGGACGGTTTGTTTGTGGCAGGCTTGGCCCATTATCCCAAACCGCTTGAAGAGAGCATCGCACAGGCAAGGGCGTCTGTGGCCCGAGCCATGACAATTCTGTCCCGTGATTCTCTCAAGGTCGGGGGCGTGGTGGCAGACGTTACCCCGGAAAAGTGTGCGGTCTGTCTCACCTGTGTGCGGACCTGTCCATACTCTATTCCGTTTATCCACGAGGATGGTTATGCCCAGATCGATGCATCTGAATGCCACGGATGCGGCGCCTGTGTGGCGGAATGTCCCGGCAAAGCCATCCAGTTGAACCATTTTACAGACAAGCAGATCATTGCCAAAACTGATGCCCTGTTTGAGGAGGTGACATCATGATAACCAAACCCGGAAACTTACAAAGGAGGGCAAGAATATGACTGAAGGATTTGAACCGAAAGTCGTTGCATTCTGCTGCCAATACTGAGCTTACGCAGCAGGGGACCTGGCAGGTTCCATGAGGCTTTCCTATCCTGCGGACATTAAGGTGATCCAGGTACCGTGCACTGGCCGGGTGGATATCATCCACCTGCTCAATGCAATTGAAGACGGCGCTGATGGGGTGTATGTGGCCGGCTGTCTTGAAGGCGAATGCCATTATCGGGAAGGCAATCTTAAGGCAAAACGAAAAGTGAATTACGTTAAAAAAGTGCTTACCGAATTGGGTATCGAGCCTGAGCGGGTTGAGATGTACAATTTGTCTTCTGCCCAGGGTGCCCGGTTTGCTGAGATTGCCAATGAAATGGCTGAGAATATTAAAGAGCTTGGCCCAACGCCGCTTACAACTGATTCTGCAGCGTAACTGATATCAATTTACCAATTTACCAACTTTCCTGGGGGGCCGGACCTGACGTTTAACCAAGGTTTCGGTCCCGGGAACAAAATAAACGGAAGGTGACAAATGATAGTTGCTGATCGAAAACCCATAGAGGAAATACTCGGGATGGTGGAAGACTGCAAAAAGATCCTTGTGGTAGGCTGCAAGGGTTGTGTGACGGTCTGTAACGTAGGCGGGCTCAAAGAGGTTGAAGTCCTTGCCTCCACCATGAAGATTGCAAGGAAAAAGGCTGGCAATCCGTTGGATGTGGCCGAGCATGTACTTGAACGCCAGTGCGACAAAGAATATGTGTCCCAGCTTGGGGAAGAGGTCAATGATTACGATGCTGTTGTGTCCATGGCCTGTGGTGTCGGTCCACAATTCTTGTCTGAAATGTATAAAGACCAAAGTTTTCTTCCGGCCGTGAACACCACCTTTTTCGGCGGTGCCACAGAGCACGGGGTGTGGGAAGAACGCTGCGCCGGATGCGGTGCCTGCGGTATTCATAATTTCGGCGGGCTCTGCCCCATTGCAAGATGCGCAAAGAGTCTGCTTCACGGACCCTGCGGCGGATCAGCCAGCGGGATCTGCGAGGTGCACAAAGATACCGAGTGCATCTGGGATTCCATTGTCAGAAAGAAAATGGAAGCAGGCGAGCTTGAGGACCTGATTGGTGTCAAGCCGCTTAAAAACTGGAAAACGGCAAGAGACGGTGGTCCTAGAAGAAGCATAAGAGAAGAACTGGTCCAGGGAAACATATAAGGAGGTGAAAAAGATGAGTGAATACAAATCAGGAAGTAACCTTGAAAAAGTTCTCAAGGCCGGTCATTTTGCTTTTACAGGGGAATGCGGTCCCCCCAAGGGCGCCAATGTTGAACACCTTGTAGAGAAATTTCAGTATCTCAAGGGCAATGTGGACTGTGTTAATTTGACAGACAACCAGACCGCTGTGGTACGCATGGCCTCCTGGGCGGCGTCCAAGCTTTTGGTTGATGAAGGGATTGAGCCCAACTTCCAGATGGTCTGCCGTGACAGGAACCGCCTGGCAATAATGGCCGATATCTTGGGGGCATATGCCTTGGGGGTCCGGAACATGCTCTGCCTTTCCGGTGATCACCAGACATTCGGCAACCACCCGGATGCTAAAAATGTCCATGACATTGACTCCATGCAGCTGATTGCATTGGTAAAAAAGATGCGGGATGAAGGCAAATTCCTCAATGATGAGGATATTGATATACCGCCTAAAATGTTTATCGGGGCCGCCTGCAACCCCTTTGCAGATCCGTATGAGTTCCGTCCCTACCGCCTTGCCAACAAGATTGAGGCAGGTGCGGATTTCATCCAGACCCAGTGCATCTTTAACATGGATAAATTCCGGGATTTTATGAAAAAAGTCGTTGATATGGGACTCCATGAAAAGTGCTATATCCTGGCCGGTGTCACACCAATGAAAAATGCAGGCATGGCCAATTTCATGAAAAAATTTGTTCCGGGCATGGATATTCCTGATGACCTGATCAAACGTCTTAAAGGCGTGGAGAAAAAAGAACAGGCTGAAGAGGGTATTAAGTTTGCCTTGGAACAGGTTGAAGAGTTCAAGGAAATGGAAGGTGTGGCCGGTGTTCATATGATGGCCATTGAATGGGAGCATAAGGTGCCTGAGATTGCCGAGCGGGCAGGGGTGCTGCCACGTCCTGTAGTTTAGGATAAGTTTGGAAATTACAATTTTGAAATAATTTGGAAAATTCGAGTTTCAAAAATGTATTAAGCAATAATTACAGGAATTAAAGTTAAAATAAAAAAAGAGCCGGAAAGGGGGAGGATCCTTTCCGGCTCTTTTATGGTCAGGTATTGGGATCTCTGCAGCAGTCGGGATGAAACTGCTGCAGAAGACGTCAGACGATAGACCTAACCTACTTTCAGGCTGATATTATGGGATTCCATTGTCTGGATTACCGCGCGGTTCATTTCTTCCGGCGCCAGATTGGAACGGTATCTGCCGTCCATCTCTGAAATCTCAATGCCCTGAATATTTTTCCGGGTCAGTTTCAGCAGTACACTGAGTCCGAATGTTTTTTTTACTTCAAATGTGTCTTTGTTGTTGCTCATGCTACATCTTTCCTTGGCTTGGGTTGTTCTAATCACGCTGTTGTAAAAGTATAAAAGCAAGTCGTGTGCCATTCTC
>JAKSAU010000155.1 GCA_022361535.1 Desulfobacterales bacterium | reverse complement strand
TTAAAGAAAAAATTTGAGTGGCTACATATTAGCCGAATACTTTGTTACTACGCAAGCGATATTCGCTAAAAAGAACAAATGGTAATTTGAGTCGCCATTTCTTTTAAGAATGTCAACGTGAAACACCAAATACCTTCTCTAAGATGTTTTCCATGGGGCAGAATCCGGTAAAGGCTGACTGGAGTAAGTTCAAACCGACAAAAGCGGTAAAAAGGTACCAATAGGGCGAGACCAGCCATCCGAGAAGCAGACTGACCAGTATAAAAGAGCCGGCGATAGCACGAATAACATTTTCCATTTTCATGATGTGACCTCTTTTTTCGTATTGTTTTCATATTGATTGCGGTAAATCGCGTAGTAGGTGACCGGAATCACCAAGAGGGTGAACATGGTGGAAGCAAAAAGCCCAAAGATCAGTGCCCAGGCCAGACCTGAGAATACCGGATCCAGTGTAATGGGAAAGGCACCGATGGCTGTCGTCAAAGCTGTAAGCACGATGGGACGCATTCTTACCACACCGGAAGAAAGTATCGCTTCTTTAAACGGGGACCCTTTTTGAACAGCCTCCTGGATAAATTCAATGAGCACCAAAGAATTTCGTATTACAATCCCGCCTAAAGCGATCATACCGATCATACTGGTGGCGGTGAAAAAAACAGGGTTGGAAAAACCGCCCACATCAGCAGGAAAAAGATTGAGGATGAAAAACCCCGGCATAATACCCAGTATGGTTAAAGGAATCGCCATCATAATAAGCATGGGCATAAAGTAGGAGCCGGTATTAATGACCAAAATAAAATAGATTCCAATAAGGGCTGCGGCAAAAGCCAAGCCCATATCCCTGAACACCCTGAGGGTAATCTTCCATTCCCCTTCCCCATTCCACTTGATTCGTATACCTTCGTCAAAGGCAGTGGCTTTCAATGTGGACATCATATCCAAAACCGCTTCTCCGGGTGCTCTACCCGCCATTTCTCCAATCACATAAACTACAGGTTCCATGTTTTTGTGGTAAATGGGGGGCAGGTTTTTAGTCTCTTTTATTTTGGCCAGTTCTGCTAAGGGAATAAGCCCTCCTGTTGCAGAACGGACCGGAATATTGGCAATGGATACCAAATCCGAACGTTTATCCCTGGGAAGCACCACCCTGATCCATAACGGATTGCGTTCCCGGTCCAGGTGGAGACTTGCCGGCGTGGTACCGCCCACTGCCGTATCCAGGGTATCCAATATTGTCCGGGTATTAATGCCGTGCAGGGCTGCTTTTTCCCGGTCAACCACAACATCTATTCTGGGGCTTGGATCTTCGGTCATGATCTGGACGTCTGTCACAAAGTCTTCTTTTTCCATCACCGTTTTTACGGTTTTTGCAGCTGAGACAAGATCTCCATATGGAGTGTCGTAAGCCCCATAGATTTCAGCAACCAGGGTGGACAGCACTGGCGGTCCCGGCGGTACTTCCACAAGCTGGATCTGGGCGCCATACTCGTCTGCGATAGTTTCAAGGTCGCTTCGCAATCGCAGCAATATGGCATGGCTTTGCTGATCTCTGATCTCTTTGGAAGCCAGGTTAACCCGGATGTCGGCAAGGTGGCTACCCTCACGAATAAAGTAATGGCGGACCATACCGTTAAAATCCATGGGGGAGGATATCCCGGTATAAGAAACAAAGTTGGTCACCTCGTTAACCGTTTTCAAATATGTTTCAAATTCCCTGACCACCCTGTCAGTCTGCTCAAGTGCTGTTCCTTCAGGCAGGTCAATGACGATTTGAAACTCATTTTTATTGTCAAAGGGGAGCAGTTTCAACGGTACCAGCCGGAACAAGGCCAGGGCACAGGAACCTGCCAGCATCAAAAGGATAATAACCACAAGTATATACCGCATATACCGTTTGCATAAAAAAGGTTCCAGTAAGGCCCTGTAAGTTTTGGCAGCGAATCCCAAGGCTTTTTTATTGTCTGTTTTGGCATAGCCCCTGTTTTTGAGCAGATGGTAAGACACCCAGGGTACGATGGTGAGTGCTGCCACTGTTGAAAAAGTTACGGTAAGCGGTACATTAACAGCCATGGGCGCCATATAGGGCCCCATCATGCCCGTGATAAAAAATAAAGGTGTAAAACAGACAATAATGGCAATGGTAGACATGATTACCGGTGGCAGCACTTCCTGAACCGCTGCCAGGGTTGCCTTAAACGGCGGAAGGATTGCCATACGGATGTGACGTTGAATATTGTCCACATTCGTAATGGGATCGTCCACGACCAGCCCTAAAGACAGGATCAGGGCAAACAAGGTTACCCGGTTGATGGTGTATCCGAAAATGAAATTGACAAATAAAGCCAATGAAAAAGAGATCGGTACAGCCAGAGCAACCACTAGTGCTTCCCGCCACCCTAAAGTAACGGCAAGCAATACCACCACGGATAGTACAGCAAATCCGAGGGAACCGAGCAGCTCATTGACCTTTGACCGGGCTGTTTTTCCCGTATTCCGGGTGACTTCAATATAGATATCTTTCGGGATAATCTTTTTTTTCATGACTGAAACTTCTTCAAGGATATTGTCAGCCACTGTTACGGCATTGGTGCCCTTTTTCTTGGAAAATGCAAGGGTTACTGCAGGAAATGTGTCAGGCAGCGTTTCTTTCTCTTGTTTGCGAACATAGTTGGAAAAACCGATACGGGTATACGCATCAACCTCTTTTGGGCCGTCAAATATATGGGCTATATCTGATAAATAGACCGGCCTTCCCTCCCGGCCGGATATAACAAGTTGTTTTACATCATCTAAGGAAGTTAGAAACGAACTGGATGTCAGGGTGATGGACTGGTTTGATTTGTTAAAAGTACCTGCCTGGGTAGAAACATCGGCCCCTTCAAGCGCTTTATTTATTTCCTGGAGAGAAACGCCAAACCCTTTCATTTTTTCCGGGTCGACTTCCACACGGATCTCTCTTGGCCGCCCGCCAAACACTTCTGATTTGGAGATGTTTTCAAGACGGGAGAGACGGTTGGCTACCTCTTCACCTACTCTTCGCAGTACATGGTCGGAATATTTAGGGGAGTAAAGGGTAAGCGTAACAATGGGCACATCATCTATTTCAATGGGTTTGACAAGCCAATTGTCCACAATCGGCGGAACCCGGTCCAGGCTCATCTGGATTTTATTGTGCAGCTTTAAAATGGAGTTTTCCCGGTCTTCTCCTACAAAGAAACGAACCGTGACCACGGCAGATTCCCTTAACGCCATGGAATAGACATATTCTACCCCGTCGATTTCCCAAAGAATCTGCTCCAATGGGGTCGCAACAAGCTTTTCAACTTCCTGGGGGCTGGCGCCTGGGGCTGACACATAAATATCTGCCATGGGTACCACAATTTGTGGCTCTTCCTCCTTGGGGGTGATGTAAATACTGAAAACTCCCAGGCAAAAGGCCACCAGAATCAGGATGATGGACAGTTGGGATGATAAAAAGGTGTTAACGATCCGTGTCAGGATGCCTGCATTCTTGTCAGTCATGGCACCTAGTATCCTATTGTGTCGCTATGGGTAAGGCCGGACAGCACTTCAATTTTATTACCAAACCGATTGCCTGTCTTTATGTATACTGGTTGGAATCCTAAATCCTTTGTTTTAATATTTACCATTTCTAGCTGGCCCACTCTGATCAATGCTTCTTGCGGGATCAGCAGGGTTTCTTCTTCTTTTACCGGGATCATCAGTCTGCCGAACATGCCCGGATAGACGCCTAAAGTATCAGGCAGGGTCGCCTTTACTAAAAAGGTCCGGGTTTCAGGGTCAGCGTAAGGAACGATTTCTTCGATGGTCGCATCCACCCGATGCCCCAAGGTTTGTATCTCCACCTCATAAGTGTTGCCTTGGGTGATTTTATGAATCAACCCTTCCCTCACACGCGCCTCCAGGCGCAGGGCTCCGGAGGTTTGAATTACCAGGAGGGATTTACCAGGAGCTGCAAGGTCGCCGGGATCTATGAGCCGCTCTACCACAACACCTGCTGCAGGGGACTTGATGGTTGTAAACCCTGTGGCAATTCCTGCTTCCCTGACCACTTCTTTTGCCTGCCGGATGGCTGCCCGGGCTGCCTCTATCCCTTCTTTTGACCGCTCCAGTCGGGCTTTGGCCTGCAGGTAGGCAGCCCTGTCGATTTCCAGTTTCTGAGAAGGCACTACATCGTTAGCAAATAAGGTCTTGGTTCTAAGATAGGCTGCATGAGCCTGGTCCAATCCGGCCTGGGCTTCCTCTTGCGCCCGCTTGGCTTGGTTCAGGCTGGTTTTTGCATATGCGAGCCCCTCTTTTGCCTGCTCCAGCCTGGCTGATAGTTGCCGGCTGTCCAGGGTGATTAAGGTTTGCCCGGGTTTAACCTGGGCTGAAGGAACCACACTGACTTTAAGTACCTGGCCTGAGACCTGGGACTCAATACGGGTTTCTGTTAAAGGGCGAATGGTACCTACTGCGGCATGGGTCCGTGTGATAAGTTGTTTTTCAACTTTGACGGTATGTTGTACAGCCAAATATGGTGGGCTCTTCTCAGTTGAGCTTCCCGGTGGAATGGTGTTGCTGTCACAAGAAAAAAGCACAATCAGCAGCAGGCAGATAAGGATCGTTTTATTATTCATGACACAGCCCTTTATTAAGATGAATGAAGAATGTCACCAAAACAGGTTAGTCTTAAACAAAATGAGCGTCAACCCACGATGTGGCACTTAAACGATCCGTCAAACAATCCCTTCAGGCCTTGTCATTGGTCGTTTTATTTACAGATAAACAAAAAATATTAACTCTTTTCACAGTTGTGAGGGGGATGGTTGTTAGTTTAAAGTGTTACTTTCCCTTGGAGGGAAAGGGGTGCATCCATGATGTTCAAAAACCGAATATTCGATTTTCTCCACATGCGTGTAGCTATAAATTGCTGTATTTCTATTTAAAAAATAGATCTTTATTGTAGACGATGAATTCGATTGATAAGGTAAATTCTATAATAATTTATAAGGGGTTCTTTTTCTCTTTTAATAAAAAAGGTCTTTCTATGAATTCAATAGTACTCCAATTACCAAAAAGAAAGGGCAGCCATGGATTTTAAAATAAAAGATAAAGTCGCTTTGGTAACCGCATCTACACGAGGGCTTGGCAGGGGATGCGCAGAGCAGCTCTCGGCTGAAGGATGCAAGGTTGCCATCTGTTCCAGAAATCAGGCACAGGCCGTTCAGGCCGCAGCCGAGATATCAGGACGAACTGGCTTTAAGGTTGTCGGATTTGAGGCGGATATGAGCAGTCCCGAAGAGATTTCAGGTCTGGTTGAATCGGTTCAGGCTGATCTGGGTGATCCGGACATTCTGGTAACCAATGCTGGCGGACCGGCACCGGGAACTTTTGCAACAACCCCTTTGGATCAATATGAAAAAGGCATTAATCTCAATCTGATGAGTGCTGTCCGCCTGATTCATGCAGTGGTCCCGGCCATGCAAAAAAAGGGATGGGGAAGAATAATAGCTATTACCTCAACCTCTGTAAAACAGCCCATTGATACATTGCTGTTGTCCAATACGGCAAGGGCTGGGCTCACCGGGTTTTTAAAAACCGTTTCGACTGAACTGGCATCGGATGGAATTACTGTCAATTCTATTTTACCGGGTACTCATAAAACCGACCGGATCATTCAGTTGTCTGAGCACCGATCAAAAGAAGAGAACCGTCCAGCCGAAGAGGTCATACAGGAAATAATGGCTGC
>JAKSAU010001175.1 GCA_022361535.1 Desulfobacterales bacterium | reverse complement strand
TTTGGATGAGCCACTAAGCACGTACCGATTGTTTAAAACGGGATATTTTTGGCTGTCTTTCATTGACGTTGCCGTTTTCAGCAGTCTTGCGTCCATATAAAACGCATAGTCCACTAACTCGTCGCCTTTAAAGGAACTGAGAATATCGTTGAACGAGAAGAAAACCTCACAAGAGCCGAGATGTGATCCATCTTCACCCGTAACAGGTGTAATTCCGCGAATGACAAAACCACCTCGCCCGACCTCAATGCCCTTGATGGGTAAATGCTCTCCCTGGTTCAAAGCAACAACCGTCTTTCGAAATGAGGAAAGATCATCGGAGATGTCTACTTTTTTCCCATTTCGGGAAGACTGCCATCCATCTCTCCAGACCCTTGCAAAACTTCTATTGTTAGGCAGATGAAAATGAAGTTTAAGATCATTTTGACCGGTAAACGACGTATAACTGGGGATAACCTTTCTAATGGCGGATTTCAACTCCGCTCTCGCCTGCCGGACAATCGTATCGTTTTCGTCGTCGATATTGCCGGTCAGTGCTTTTCTGTAAGCCGCTGAGACGGTCGGATAACTTGCAAATATCAACGCTTGTCCGATCGCTCTTTGCTTTATCTGGTTGATTTCGTTGTTCACCGAATCAATGGAATATGCTGCAGATTTCTCTACTTGGGCCATCATTCTTGAGCTGTTGATCTTATACACATAATCGACGATGTCTGAAAGCACTGCTCTAGTGAAGATATCGTTGACTAGTGCCAGTAAAATCAGGATTGAGAAAATGGGAATGATCAGTTTTGTTCTTAGTTTCATTATCAACGTCAGTCTTTTGATTTTTCGGGTTTTTCTTTTATTTCAGTTAGAAGCGATTTCCTCGATTCCTTGGCGTCCTTGCCGATACTGGACAAAAGGGATTCCTTTCTTGTGCTGGTGGTGCCGAGAGAAGACAGCAATGATTGACCTGGAGATTTGGTCTGCTGGATGGATTGCTGAACGGGTATAACTTCCGGTGGCGGTTTTTGAATCGGTGTC